>CANNRA010000233.1 GCA_947507735.1 Actinomycetota bacterium | reverse complement strand
GGGGCCGCGGGCGTCAGTCCTCGTGCAGGTCGAAGTAGCCCGCGCCCTCGCGGCGGGGCGGCGGCGCCGCAACCACCTCGTCCACCACGGCGGCGAAGGCAGCTCGAGCCGCCTCACCGCGTACGGCGAAGGTGATCGAGACGAGCGTCTTCGGCTCGTGGCGCACCGCCACCTCTGCCATCCAGCGCGCGGAGTCGGCGATGGCGAGACCGCCGGTGCCGGTGCCGAACGCAGGCAGCGCCAGCGTCGCGCAGCCCAGCCGGTCGGCGATCTCCAGGGCCTCCTTCGTCGTGCGGCGGACGAGCTCCTCGTCGCTGCGCAGATCCTGGCCCAGCACGGCCGCGTGGATCACCCAGCGGGCGGGCAGGCGGCCTGCGCTCGTGACGACCGCGGTGCCGACCGGAATCGGGCCCTTCGAGATCGCGTCCCGCTCGATCTCGTCGCCACCAGCCGCCTTCAACGCACCGGCGACGCCGGAGCCCATCCAGAGGTGGTCGTTCGCCGCGTTCGTGACCGCATCGACGGCGAGGGTCGCGATGTCAACGTCACGAACGGCGAGCTGGGGCGGGTCGGCGTGCACCCCGGTGACCGTACCACCCTGACGCCGCCGCTCTCAGCGCTACGCGGCGGCTAGAAGCGCTCGCCGTCCCAGTAGTCGAGGTGCTCGATCCGTCCCAGCACGCCCACGCCACGGAAGAACACCTTGTTGGAGCGCGGGAAGTAGGCGATGTCGTTGGGGTCGACGGTGCTGTAGGCGAGCAGTCCGAGCCCGCCGGGTCCGGCCTGGAACGCATGGGCGACGCGGGTGCCCGCGGGCCGCACGACCCAGTGACCGGCGCGCACCGGGATGCGCTCGTCGCCGAGCAGCAGGATGCCGTCGCCGGTGAGGACGTGGAAGATCTCCTCCTCGGCCGAGTGGCAGTGCGGCGGCGCGCCGTGCTTGTCCGGGGCGATCGCGATGTGCCGGAAGCCCGACTCGAGCGCGCCGAGCTTGCGCCCGACGATGCGCGACTCGTAGAGGGCGTCGGCGTCGTTGCCGTCGTGCCGGGGCTCGACAGCGTCGAGGTGGATGATCGTGTCCTTGCGGGGCGAGGGCGCCGGCACGTCGAGCTCGCCGAGGGCCGCCTCCAGCTCGAACGGGTTGCCTTCCTGCTCGACCCGCACCCAGGCCGGGTAGTGCCAGGCGACGCCGGCCCGCGGCAGCAGGGCGCCACCACGCCAGTAGCGGGTGCCGTAGGCGAGCACGTCGATGCCCTCCGGCCCGGCAATCAGCGTGTGCGCCTCCTCGCGGCGGCGGTGCAGGATCGTGTCGCCGGCGCGCACCTCGTACGTCTTGCCGTCCTGCCAGCTGAGTCCGCCCCCGGCGAGCACGAAGAAGAACTCCTCGTCGGCGCCTTCCCGGTGGACGGGCGTGGTGCGGTGGCCGGGGGCGCACTGGATGCGCCGCACGCCACAGGTGATCGAGCCGGCCGCCCGGCCGTAATCCGTCCAGGTGCCGGTGACGGGTGCGACGCCTCGCTCGATCGACGGGACGTCGTCGCTGTGCACGACGAAGGGAGTCATGCGGCGCAGGATACGCCGCGACGCCTAGCGGAAGAGGTCGCGCTCCTTCGGCATCACGAGCTCCTGCGCGCTGCCCTCGCCGGCAACCGCCAGGCCGCGCACCACGGCGACCGGCGCCGCGTCCAGCTTGCCGCGCACCAGCTCGGCGGCACCCGCGATCTCATCGGCGATGGCAATCGTCGTCGCGTGCAGCACGTAGCCGTCGCTGTCGGTGTGGCCGTGCCAGTCGAGCAGCGGGCGGATCCCCGCGCAGCCGATGGCGATATCGGTGGTGCCGGTGCGCCACGCCCGGCCGAACGAGTCGGTGACGATCACGCCCACCGTGCGCCCGGTCAGGGCGAGCAGCCGGTCGCGCAGGCCGCGCGCCGACGCATCCGGGTCGACCGGCAGCAGCACGAGCCGCTCCTGCCCGCCCGTGTTCGACGCGTCAACCCCGGCCGACGCACAGACGAAGCCGTGGTGCGTCTCGCTGATCACGAGCGGCGGCCGCACGCGCACCACCTCGGCCGTCTCGTCGAGGATCGCCTGCACGCGCCGCGGATCCTCCTGCTGCTCGCCCGCGGTGGCGATCTCGACCGCGCGCGGCGACGCCTCGATATCGGCGAGGGCAACGACGCGCCCCTCGACCTTCGACACCGCCTTCTGCGCGACGACGACCACGTCGCCATCCTCGAGGCCGCCGCGCTCGACCGCAGCCGCCACGATCGCGGCCGCGAGGTCGTCGCCGGTACGCAGCTCGGGGATGCCGCGCAGCGCGAAGGCGCGCAGGTCGTCGGCGGGCGCCGTGCGGACGGGACGGGACACGCGAGGCTCTAGTGGAGCCCGGCGATGACGACGCCGGCGTGCGCCTTGTACTTCTTGTTGATGTTGATGATCACCGCGGTCATGCCCTCGAGGGTGCGGGCCGAGGCGAGCGGGCCCGCATCGATGGCGCGGCCGGTGATCAGCTTGCCGGCGAGCTCGATGGCGAGCGCCTTCGCGTCGGGATCGTCACCGCAGACGAGCGTGTCCTCGCCCGGGGCCTCGTCGCCGGCGAGGTTCGCAGCGGCGACCGAGTGGAGACCGGCAACGACCGGCGCCTGGACGACCGCCTGGATGCGCTCGGCCAGCGAGAGCGCCTCCGTGCTGGGCTTGACGCCGCCCTTGCCGAAGTTCAGCTCGGCGGCGACGCAGAGCAGCGGCGTGGTGCCGATCGCCCGGGCCAGCTCGCGCGCGGTGTCGAGCGCAGCAGAGGCGTTGGTAGCCAGCACGGCGATGTCGCAGTCGCGTGCAGCGTCGGCGTTGGTGCAGCCGCGCGCAGCGCCCAGCTCGGCCGCGACAGCGGCGCCCTTCTCCGCCTCGCGCGAGCCGATCACGACCTCGACGCCGGCGGCGACGAGCCGACCGGCAAGCGCCTTCCCGAAATCACCCGTGCCACCAAGAATTCCGACCCTCACGCTGT
>CANNRA010000232.1 GCA_947507735.1 Actinomycetota bacterium | reverse complement strand
CGGCTCCGAGCCCGTCGGCGACCCCGCGCTCGAGCCGCTGACGCTCATCCCCTCGTTGACACCGGAGCTCTGCGCGCGCATCCCCGCCTCGCTGCTGCGCGTCCACGTGGCCGGCGAGACGCTCGCCGAGGCCCTGCCGCACCTGCAGCGCACCTACTGCGGCACGATGGCCTTCGAGATCGAGCACCTCTCCGAGCACGAGCAGCGCGTCTGGCTGCGCTTCGCCATCGAGTCGGGCAAGTACCGGCAGCCGCTCGAGCGGCACGAGCAGGTACGCCTGCTGGCGCGCCTCTCCGACGCCGAGGGCTTCGAGCACTACCTGCGCCGCTCGTTCCTCGGCCAGAAGCAGTTCTCGCTGGAAGGCGTCGACGCGATGGTGCCGATGCTGGACGAGGCGATCGACATCGCGTCGGCGAGCGGCGCCGAGCACGTCGTGATCGGCATGGCCCACCGTGGCCGCCTCAACGTGCTGACCCACACCATCGGCATGCCGTACGAGCGGATCCTGCGCGAGTTCGAGGGCGAGCGCTTCTACGAGGCCGTCGTCTTCGATCCGGAAGGCGGCAGCGGTGACGTCAAGTACCACCTCGGCGCCGCGGGCACCCGCCAGACTCCGACCGGCGAGATCGACGTGCGCCTGCTGGCCAACCCGAGCCATCTCGAGGCCGCCGATCCCGTGGTCGAAGGCACCGTGCGCGCCCTCCAGAGCGACCGGACGCGCCCTGACGGCCACCTCGATCCGACCCTTGCCCTGCCGATCCTGATCCACGGCGACGCCTCATTCGCCGGCCAGGGCATCGTCGCCGAGACCTTCAATCTGCAGGGCCTCCAGGGCTACGAGACCGGTGGGACGATCCACCTGATCGCCAACAACCAGGTGGGCTTCACCACCGATCCGCACGAGTCGCGCTCGACGCGCTACTCCAGCGATCTCGCCAAGGGCTTCGACGTGCCGATCATCCACGTCAACGCCGACGAGCCCGAGTCGGCGCTGCACGCGCTCCGCCTCGCCATGGCCTTCCGCAAGCGCTTCGCCCACGATGTCGTGGTCGACCTTGTCGGCTACCGGCGCCTCGGCCACAACGAGACCGACGAGCCGGCCTACACGCAGCCGCTGACCGTCGCGCAGATCGCGCGGCACCCGACGGTGCGTGAGATCTATGCGAAGCACCTGGTCGAGCAAGGCGTCGTCAGCGAGGAGCAGGCCACGCAGCTGGCGGCCGACGTCCAGGGGCGCGTCCGTGACGCGCACGAGCGGCTGAAGGCGTCCTTCGGACAGGCGATCCCTGCGAGCGAGATCGCGCCGCCTGCCCCGCAGAGCTCGTCGCGCGAGTTCGTCGTTACCGGCGTCGCGGAGGACAAGCTGCGCAGGCTCAACGCAGCGCTGCTGCGCTTCCCCGAGGGGTTCCAGCCGAATGCCAAGCTCGCCAAGCAGCTCGAGCGGCGCGCCGTCGCCATCGACGACGGCGGCATCGAGTGGGGCCAGGCCGAAGCGCTCGCCTTCGCCAGCCTGCTCACCGAGGGCGTGCCGATCCGGATGACCGGCCAGGACGTCGAGCGCGGCACCTTCAGCCACCGTCACCTCGTGCTTCACGACTCGGTCACCGGCGCCACCACCATGCCGATGCGTCACCTCAGCGAGGCGACCGCCTCCTTCGAGGCGCATAACTCGCCGCTCTCGGAGTACGCGGTGCTCGGGTTCGAGTACGGCTACGCCATCGCGGCCCCCGAGGCGCTCGTCCTCTGGGAGGCGCAGTTCGGCGACTTCGCCAACGGCGCGCAGATCATCATCGACCAGTTCATCTCGTCGAGCCTCTCGAAGTGGCACGAGACCTCGCGGCTCACGATGCTGCTGCCGCACGGCTACGAGGGCAACGGCCCGGAGCACTCCTCGGCGCGCCTCGAGCGCTTCCTGCAGCTGGCCGCGCAGGACAACATGCGCATTGCCAACTGCACGACCGCCGCGCAGTACTTCCACCTGCTGCGGCGTCAGGCGCTCGATCCGGTGTCTCGCCCGCTCGTCATCTTCACGCCGAAGGGCCTGCTGCGGCTCAAGGACGCCACCTCGAAGCTCGCCGACCTCACCGGCGGCGTCTTCCAGCCGGTGCTCGGCGACCGGGGCGTCGATCGCGACCAGGTCGAGCGGCTCGTGCTGTGCAGCGGCAAGGTCTACTACGACATCGCCCACCACGAGGAGCGCGCGCACGCCGGCACCGTCGCCATCGGCCGGGTCGAGCAGCTCTATCCGTTCCCGACGCAGGCCGTCGCAGCGCTGATGAGCACGTTCCCGCGCCTGCGCGAGGTCGTGTGGGCGCAGGAGGAGCCGCAGAACATGGGGCCCTTCCGCAGCGTGCGGCACCGGCTGGAGGAGGCGCTGCCTGCCGGCATGCCGCTGACGTACGTCGGTCGCCCGTGGCGCGCGAGCCCCTCGGAGGGCTACCCGACGGCGCACAGCCGCGAGCAGGATCGGATCGCCAGGGAGGCGCTCAACCGGGTGTAGGCACGCCAGGCGCACCCGGGCCGCTCACCGAGCCGTTACCATTGGCCGCGGGCGACCTTGCCCCCGACAACGGAGGCTCGTATGCCGGTGGAGACCGCCTCGCTGTTCTCCAACGTAATCCAGGAGCACCTCGAGCTGAAGCGGCGGAACGCCGGGCTCGATGGCGACATGCCGCTCTCGCGGTACATGGTGGACGACCCCTTCAGCAATCACCCGCTCTTCAAGTCGGAGGAGCAGGCGCGCCGGGAGGACACGCTGGACGGCCAGAGCGTCGGCGACATGACGATGCTGCTCAACGCGGACAACGAGGACACGGCCGAGCACGAGGCGCTGTCCGGCGAGTCCGTTCAGGCCCCGTCCGCCGCCGCCCCGGCCCCCACGTTCCTCACGGGCGCAGCGCCCCAGCGCCGCACGCAGGAGCCTGTCGCAGACCCGGCTGAGACGTCGTCTGCCGCCGTAGACGCCCCGCTGACCGCGGCCACACCTTCCGCAGCGCCCGCGCCCGCACCTGTCACGGCCGCGACGCCCGCTGCCGCCGACCCCGACGGCGCCACGTCGCTCGACGCCACGGCCGGACTGCCGATCGAAGAGACCGCGTGGGGCACCTCGCGCGACTTCGACTGGGGCGACTGACCCGAGAACTGCTGCGGCCGCCGCGAGG
>CANNRA010000231.1 GCA_947507735.1 Actinomycetota bacterium | reverse complement strand
CTCGTCGATCACGAGCGAGAGGCCGTTCAGCGGGCCGGGCTGCCCGGTGCCGTCAAAGGCATCGAACGCCGCCTGCTTGACCCGGTCGAGCTGCGGGATGCCATAGAACCCGGCGTCCTGGTAGGCGGCTGCGTCAGGAGCGGGCGGCGGATTCGCATTCGGGTTCGGGTACGGATGCACTGCCAACGCATCCATGATCGGCTTCGTGCGCCCCGAAGCCCGGTAGAGCCGGCCAACCGCACGGATGAATTCGAGCGGCTTCGTCGAGTTCGCGTCAACCGAGCGCGGCGCAAGGCCCATGCCGGTCACGTCGATGTCGCTGCTCACGGCCTTCAACGCGTCGTAGCAGGCGGTGAGCACAGCGAGGTAGCTGCGCGGGCCGGCGTCCTGGTCGTCAGTGGTGTGCTGTGGCGACCAGAACCGGGGTGGCGTTGACCTCGTTGCCGATGATGAACGTTCTGATCGACGTGTAGCGCCGGGCAACAGCCACCGCCCAGTCGCAGAACGCTCCAGGCTCCGGCGCGGCCGCCTTCAGCTGGAAGAGCGACAGCACGATCCGGATGCGATTCTGCGCCGCCACCGGCACCGCACGGTCGAGAAAGGCGGACTCGGCGATCACGCTCGGCCTCGCTGGGTCGAACTGCAGCGTCCAGCGCTGCTCCTGCATGCCAAGCGCGGTGAGGTCGCGCGCGACAGCACGGCCGCCATCGTCGGCGTACTTTCCGGCATCCTCGGCGACCCCGACACGGAACTGGCGCGACGCGGGTGCCGCTGCCGGCGCAGGTGCCGCTGCAGGGATCTTGCCGGCCGCAATGCTTTCCGTGTCGCGGAACCCCGACGGCAACGTGATCTCGGAGATCTGCGCATTCGAGAGCCCGCTGAACGTCCGTAGCTTCGACCCGAACGCGACGGCGATGTCGGCGCCGGCCGCTGCGTCGAACTGTCCGCTGGCCACGGAGAAACCGCCGACCACGGTCTCGCCGAACGCGAAGAAGCTGGCGAGCAGGCTCGGGGAATTGCCCTTCCCGGAGACCGAGAAGGCCTTGACGTTGGAGCCACCGCCGGTGGCAGGCGCCGTGATGACGTCACCCTTGCCGTCACCGTTGACGTCACCTACGGCGACCTTCACTCCACCAATAAACGCCGGGTAGTAGGCGAAGAAATCGTTGAGCGCCGTCGTGAAGGGCGCAGCGACCACCTGGACGCGCGACCCGCCCGAGGCTCCGGCGCCGACGACGATCTCGTCTTTCCCATCGCCGTTGGTGTCACCGGCGGCAACGTAGATACCGCCGGTAAAGCTCGGTGCGTTGAAGACAAAGAACGACTTGACGAGGCTATCGTCGCAACTCTTGCCCGCAGCGCACGTCACCTTGTAGACGTTGACTTGTGGGCCACCGCCCGGGCCTGCTCCCGTGATCAGCTCGGGCTGGCCGTCACCGTCGGTGTCACCGACCGCAACGCGCACGCCACCGCGGAACTGCGCACCATAGGCGAAAAAGGTCAGCTCGAGGGCTCCCGTTGCACCGTCAAAGACGTTCACATACGGCGGGCCACCCTTCGCTCCGCCGACGATCAGATCGGCGCGGCCGTCACCGGTGACGTCACCCAGAGCAACACTTGAAGGAGCCTTGAAATCGGCGGCTAGGCCCGCCACGACGCGGCTCGCTTCGCTCGTCAGGTCAATCTGGACAGCAATCTTTCCACCAGCCGACCCCGCCCCGCTCCCGACGGCGATGCCATCAAGCTGCCCGGCCGCAAGCGCTCCGGGAGCGATCAGCACTGCCGCACCGACTGCGGCGCCGCAGACAGCGGCCAATCGCCGGAGCCACCGAGCCGAAACCCCTGCTGACATGCGAGTGCTCCTTTGGACGCGACGGTTACGAGGATCCGAACGTCGAACGCTGCGAGCCGAGCACTCCGTGAGGGCCGAGCGTTCCGGACGAGGGCGGAGCCATCGTAGCCCCTCATCGCTGTCAGGCACGCATGAGCTCGAAGTACCGAGGAGGCCTCGATGAGAGCCGAGCGACGGGCACGTGCTGCGGCGTGTCCCGCCCTACGGGACGACGACGATCTTGACCTCGTCGCAGCCGGGCGTATCCAGCCGACGGAACCCGTCCTCGACGACGTCGGCCAACGGGATACGCGAGCTGACGATGCGCTCCACCGGCAGGCGGCCTGAGGCGACGAGCGGCAGCAGGCGCGGCCACCACGACGAGGCGAAGCCGATCGTCCCGACGATGGTGAGGCTCTTCATCGTCCAGGTCTCCGGCTCCAGCTCGCACGGCCCCAGGTGGAGGCCGGTCTGCGAGACGACGCCACCGACCCGGGCCGCGTCGATGCAGGTGCGCAGGGCGGCGGCCGACCCGACGCACTCGAAGGCGACGTCGCAGCCGACGCCCTCGCTGGCCTCCCGCACGAGCTCCGCCACGTCGGTCGCCGCCGGATCGACGACCCGGCCGACACCGAGCCGCTCGGCGCGGGCCCGCCTGCCGGCATTGGGCTCGGAGAAGATCACCTGGGCGGCGCCCACGACCTCGCACGCAAGCGCGACGAGCGAGCCGATCGGGCCGGCACCGGCAACGAGGACGACGTCACCTGCACGCACGCCGGCGCGCTCCACCGAGGCGAAAGCGACTGCCGTCGGCTCGATCACGGCGCCCTGCTCCCAGCTGACAGCGTCCGGCAGAGGCACCGCCTGGTAGGCCGGCACGCAGCAGGCCTCGGCCAGGCCGCCCCACGGGTGCGAGAGGCCGGTGTAGGCGACCTGCTGGCACCAGTGCGGCTGCCCACGGCGGCAGTACCAGCAGCTGCCACACCAGATGATCGGCACGATCGAGACGCGCTGGCCGACCTGCACGTTGACGACGCCCGTGCCGATGGCGACGACCTCGCCCGAGAGCTCGTGGCCGAGAATCTGCGGCCGGTCGCGCGGGACGAAGATCGGGCCGGCCTGCCACTCGTGAAGGTCGGTGCCGCAGATCCCGGCGGCGCGAGGAGCGACGAGGATATCGCCGGGGCCCGGGGCGCCCGGGGCCGGCACCTCGTCGACGCGGATGTCGCCGGCGGCGTGGAAACGGGCTGCCTTCATGGCGCCGAGTGTAGTTCGTGGTGACCGCCGCTCAAGCTGTGGCAGCGCCTGAGGCGATCCCGCTAGCCAGCGCGTACCGCGGGTTACGGCTAGTTGGTGCAGCCTTTGCCGTCGACTTTTCCG
>CANNRA010000230.1 GCA_947507735.1 Actinomycetota bacterium | reverse complement strand
TGTCTCCCGCCACACGAGATAGGGAACGCGGCCCTCCGACGGCGCCGCCGCACTCCGCTCGACGTTCATGCCCGTTACCCTACCCCTGACACTACGAGGAGGATTGATGGCCGGCCTGGTCTCACGCGCATCATTGATCATGAAGTCGAAGGTTTCGAAGTTGCTCGACAAGGCCGAGAAGCCGACCGAGACGCTCGACTACTCCTACGAGAAGCAGCTCGAGCTGTTGCAGAACGTGCGCCGCGGCGTCGCCGATGTGACGACGTCGAAGAAGCGGCTGCAGGTGCAGGCCGAGAAGCTCGAGCAGGAGGTCGTCAAGCTCGAGGGGCAGGCGCGCCAGGCGATCGCCGTCGACCGGGAAGAGCTCGCGCGCAAGGCGCTGGAGCGCAAGTCGGGCATCCAGCAGGAGCTGGTCGGTCTCGACGCGCAGGTGAAGCAGCTCCAGGCGCAGCAGGACAAGCTGATCGAGCAGCAGAAGACGCTCGAGGTTCGCGTCGAGCAGTTCCGCAGCCAGAAGGAGGTCATCAAGGCGCAGTACTCCGCCGCCGAGGCCTCCGCGCGGATCGGCGAGGCGGTCACCGGCATCGGCAACCAGATGTCGGACATGGGCACCGCGCTGCAGCGCGCCAAGGACAAGACCGAGGAGATGCAGGCGCGCGCGTCCGCGATGGACGAGCTGGTCGAGTCGGGCGCCCTCCAGGATCTGACCTCCACCGAGAACGACATCGACCGCGAGCTGGCGGCGCTGTCGTCGACGACGCAGGTCGACAGCGAGCTGGCAAAGCTGAGGGCCGAGCTCGGCACGAGTGGCGCGGCCGCGCCGGCGATCACGCCTGCCGGCAGCGACGCGGCGCCCGACGCCCCGAAGCCCGCCTGAGCGGCGGCGACTTCTAGCAGCAGGCCGACGTGAGGCCGCCGCGGCCCTCTGCCGCGGCGGCAGCGGCGCGGCAGAGGGCCGGACCGGCTCAGACGGGCGCGTCGTACAGAGCGAGCCACTTCGTCAGGTCGGCCTCGATGGGCAGCTCCTTCTCAAGGCGCGTCTTGAGGGCCAGCTCCTCGGCGTTGTCACGCTTACGCTCGTCGCCCACCGGCACGAAGGGCCAGAAGGTGCCGGTCTTGAAGCCGTAGATCAGGTAGACCCGCCGCCCCTTCGCATCGACGAAGCGGAACATCGCCGCCAGCAGCCGGTCGCCAAAGCCGCGCGACTGCAGCTCGTCCGAAATCGTGTGCGCGGCCGTCACGAGATCCTCGAGCTCGGGATCCTCCAGCACGATCCACTCGTAGCCGAGCTCGTCGGTCTTCCGCGTCAGCGTCGTGCCGGCGCTCTGCGCCACCGCGGCGAGCAGCTCCTGCATCTCGGCGTCGGCCCGATCAAAGTTACCGCCCGACAGCGGCTTGAAGCACACCGCCGCCGCACCACCGGGCTTCAACGCCAGCTCGACCTCGAGCGTCACCTGCGCCGTCGCCAACGCAAACAGCCGGTCCTGCGCTGCACCCTTCAGCCGCTTGCGGCCGAACATCACGTCGAAGACGCCCACGGGGGGTGTCGGCAGGGGCCCGGCCGCGCTACGCGACCGGGCGGCCCATCTCGCGCGCGATGTCGGCGAGGCGAGCGAGGCGCTTCTCCATCGGCGGATGCGTGGCGAACAGCTCGCCGATCGTCGACTTGACGCTGGTCGGGACGATGAAGAAGGCGTTCATCGCGGCGGCCTCGCGCAGATCCTTGTCGGGGATCGAGATGATGCCGCTGGAGATCTTCTGCAGCGCGCTCATCAGGTTCTCGGGCGCGCCGGTGACGAGCGCCGCGCCACGGTCGGCGGCGTACTCGCGGTAGCGCGAGATCGTCCGGATCAGGACGAAGCTGAGCGCGTAGGTGATGGCCGAGACGAGCATCACGACGATCCACACCGGCAGGCCATTGTTGTTGTTGTTGTCGCGGTTGTTGCCGCCGCCGCCGAACATCTGGGCGTACATCGCCATGCGGGTGAGCATCGCGGCGAGCATCGCGAAGAAGGAGGCGAGCGTCATCACCAGCACGTCACGGTGGGCGATGTGGGCCAGCTCGTGGGCGATCACGCCCTCGACCTCGCGCGGCTCGAGGCGGCTCCAGAGGCCGCTCGTGATCGCGATCGCGGAGTGCTTCGGGCTGCGGCCGGTGGCGAAGGCGTTCGGCATGTCGGTGTCGATGACAGCGATGCGCGGCTTCGGGATGTCGGCCATCGCGCAGAGCCGCTCGACCATCGCGTGCAGCTCCGGCGCCTCCTCCGCGGTGACGACTTTCGCACCGGATGCGGCAAGCGCCAGCTTGTCAGACGTGTAGTACTGGAACACCGCGATCCCGACAACGATGATGAGCATCGGAGCGAGGCCGACATTCAGCACGTTGAACAGCACGACAGCGAAGATCACATAGACGAAGCCGAGCGCGCCCCCGGAGAGCAGCATGCGGGCTGAGAGCTTTGGATCACGGCCGAAGGCTTTGCGCTTCATCATGCGGGTGAGTCTAGCCGCGGGGGTCGTCGTGGCCGCGGCCCTCGTACTGGCAGGTGGCGCTCCGCGGGCCGCAGCGGCAGCACGGCCGGTCGCGCTCATCGTGCTGCCTGCCGCCGAGCTGGAGCAGCGCCTGCCCGCGCTGGCCGGTGACGGTGCCGTCGGGCTCGTCTCGCCCGGGGCTGGCGGCACGACCACCCGCCAGGTCGCGCTTGCCTCGCTCGTGCGCGGCGTCTCGCAGAACTCCTCGCGCGGCGGCGTGCCGGACGGGAAGGTGCTGGTGAACATCGCCCGGACGCCCGCACACGGGCCACGCGCGGTCACGATCTACGTCGCGCTGCCCCCGCCCGGGCAGCACCGCAACACGCGGCGCTACCCCGTGGCGATCGTCGGGGCGGGCTACCACGGCGTGCTGCGCTCGTCGTCGACGCGCATCCCCGGCCTCATCTCGATCGCCGACATCGCCCCCACCGCTGTCGCCCTCGCCGCGGGCGAGCCGCCGCGCATCCGCTCCACGCCCGCTGGCGACGCCGTCGGGCAGCTCGCCCGCACCGACCGGCGGCTGGACGAGTCGAAGGACGCGGCCTACGGCGTCGCCCTGCTGATCACCGCGGCAACGTTGTTCCTCGCCGGTCTGGCGTGGCTCGTCCGCTCGCCCGCGCTCGCGCGGGCGGCGCTGCTCGTCGCGCCCCTCGCGATCGTCACCAGCCTGAGCCTGACGCTGGCCGGGGTCGGCAGCTCGCCCGACA
>CANNRA010000229.1 GCA_947507735.1 Actinomycetota bacterium | reverse complement strand
CGCCGAGGCCGGCCGCGACCCCGACGCGCTGACGCCCGCCATCGTCCTGCCCGCCCACGTGGGTGCCGACGGCGACGCCGCGCGCGAGCAGGCGCGCGCCCACCTGACCGAGCGCTACAACACCCCGTTCGAGCCGCACCACGTCGCGCGCTACACGATCGCCGGCGACCCGGCCGAGTGCCGCGCGCGCCTGCGCGAGTACGTCGACGTGGGCGTCCGTCACTTCGTGCTCAACCCGGCTGGCCCGGCCGCCGGCTACCTGGCCGAGGTGGTCGCCCTGCACGACGAGGTCGTCGCGCCCCTGCGCGAGGAGCTCTCCCTTTCCCCGTCCTCGCAATCACACCGCTAGAGAAGGAGACAGCACCATGTGGAAGGTCGTCGTCCTCGTCCCGTTCGCCTTCGATGATGTCGGGCTCGCGAACCGCAGCGCGCAGCTCGATGCCGTCGTGCTCAGCCCGAACATCCAGTTCGACTTCAAGCCGGTCAAGGCTGGTCCCGACCTCTACGACTCCTGGCATGACCTGGCCATGGCCGACATCGCCATGTTCGAGGCCGGCTGCACCGCGCAGGAGGAGGGGTACGACGCCCTCTGCATCGACACGATGAGCGACTCGGGCGCCAACGCGCTGCGCTCCGTGCTCGACATCCCGGTCATCTCGCCGGCCCGCACCGCGTTCGGCCTGATGCTGATGCTCGGCAACAAGTTCGGCGTGCTCACCCAGTGGGATCCCTGGAAGGCGCTCTACAAGAAGGCCGCCGCCGAGATGAACCTGCAGAACCACCTGGTCGGCGTCGAGTCGATCAACACCCCGCCGGACGTGCGCAACCTGCTCGGCGGCAAGGAAGAGGTCGTCTTCCCGAAGCTCCTCGAGGCGGGCCTGCGCCTGGTCGACCAGGGCGCCGAGGCGATCGTGCTCGGCTCGACGACGATGCACCAGTCGGCCGCGTTCCTCAATGAGCACCTGCCCGTGCCGGTGATCAACCCGGGCCCGGCGACGTACAAGATCGCCGAGACGATGCTCTCGCTGGGCATCACGCACAGCCACGTCGGCTTCCCTAAGCCGCACAGCGAGAAGCTCGGGATGCTGCACGCGATGCTCGACGGCGCCGCGACCTGGGCGGAGAAGCAGAGCTAGATGGCAGGGCTGCTCCCGCTCGCAGACGTCCGCATCGTCAGCGTCGAGCAGTTCGGCGCGGGGCCCTGGGCCACGCTCCAGCTGGCCGACCTCGGTGCGGAGATCATCAAGATCGAGGATCCCGGCTCGGGCGGCGATGTCAGCCGCTACGTGCCGCCGTTCCAGGAGGGCGAGGACTCGCTCTTCTTCGAGACGTTCAATCGCAACAAGAAGTCCGTCTCGCTCGATCTCAAGCACCCGCAGGCGACCGAGGTCTTCCACGACCTCGTGCGCAACGCCGACGCCGTGTTCTCGAACCTCCGCGGCGACCAGCCGGAGCGGCTGGGGCTGACGTACGCGCAGTTGAAGGACGTCAACCCGCGCATCGTCTGCTGCTCGCTCTCCGGCTTCGGCATGACGGGCCCGCGGGCGAACGAGGGCGGCTACGACTACATGATGCAAGGGCTCGCTGGCTGGCAGTCGCTGACCGGCGAGCCCGGCGGGCCGCCCACCAAGTCGGGCCTCTCGCTCGTCGACCTGTCGGGCGGCTACGCGGCGGCGATCGCCACGCTCAGCGGCGTCTGGCGGGCACGGCGTGACGGCGTGGGCTGCGACTGCGACGTCTCGCTGCTCGAGACCGCCCTGCACGAGCTGATGTACATCGGCCCGTGGGCGGCGACGCACGGCTACGTCCCGGAGCGCACGCCGAACTCGGGGCATCCGTCGATCGTGCCGTTCGGCAACTACCTGGCGAAGGATGGCTGGTTCGTCGTGGGCGCCGCCAAGCAGAAGTTCTGGGAGCGGCTCTGCGGCGTGATCGGCCACCCCGAGCTGAACGAGGATCCGCGCTTCAGCACGATGGCGGGCCGGCTCGAGAACCGGACGCTCGTGATGGAGATCCTCAACGGCAGCTTCGCCGAGCGCACCGTGGACGAGTGGGTCGCTGCGCTGGTCGCCGCAGGCATCCCCTCGTCGCGGATCAACACCGTGCTCGAGGCGCTGGAGGATCCGCAGGTGATCGCCCGCGAGGACATCATCGAGCACGACCACCCGACCCTCGGCCGGGTGCGGACGATCGCCTCGCCGCTGCGCCTCTCCGGGGCCGACGGCGAGGAGCTGCGGGCGCAGCCGCCCGTGCGTGGCCCGTTCCGTGGCGAGCACACGGCTGCGGTGCTCTCGGAGTACTGCGGCTACACGGTGGAGCGCATCGCTGCGCTGCGTGAGGCCGGCGTCTTCGGCTAGCCGCAGGGCGACTGCGCAGGCTCGTGTGGGGCGCCGGTGACGGCGCCCCACACCGTTCCTCTCTGATCGTTGCAGACCGCGCAAAGCTGCATCGGGAGCCGTTTCTTCACATTGCAAAGATTTATGGCTTTACCAACGGTAGTCGCTTTACTTCGTATAGCTCGGACTGCTACCTTGGCTCTCCCGACCCGTTCGAAGGAGCCGTTCGACCACCGATGTCCGCCGCCGAGCCCCGCAAGCGTCCGCCCGCACCCGAGCCCGACTGGGACCTCGTCTACAAGCGCAACCCTGTCGAGCGGATCAAGCGCGACAAGAACCCGCTGGGCATCCGCGAGGAGCTGCCTGCTCTCATCGCCCTGGGCTACGAGTCGGTGCCGGAGGAGGACATCGTCCGCCTCCAGTGGTGGGGCCTCTACCACGACAAGCCCAAGATCGGCCGCTTCATGCTGCGCGTCAAGCTCCCCGCGGGCGAGGTCTCGACGCAGCAGCTGCGTGCCATCGGCGAGGTCTCGGTCAAGCACGGCCGCGGCGACGCCGAGCTCGCGACGCGCCAGAACATCCAGCTGCACTGGCTCGAGCTCGCCTCGCTGCCCGACGTCTTCGCCGACCTCGACGCGGTGGGCCTGAGCACGGCCGGCGGCTGCGGCGACACGGTGCGCAACATCACGGGCTGCCCGGTCGGCGGCCTCGGCCACGGCGAGCTGTTCGACGCCACCGAGATCGTCCACCAGGCGGCCGAGTTCTTCTACGGCAACCCGGACTACGTCGACCTGCCGCGCAAGCACAAGATCACGATCTCGGCCTGCGCGCACCAGTGCAACGCGCCGGAGATCAACTGCATCTCGCTGATCGGCCAGATCAAGGACGGGCGCGAGGGCTTCTCCGTGTCGG
>CANNRA010000228.1 GCA_947507735.1 Actinomycetota bacterium | reverse complement strand
GACCACTTGCGCGCCACGCCGCGCGACGGTCAGTTCGACGTGTGAGCGCCCGTAGCGGCACGCGTTCTCGACGATCGGCTGGATGATCCGATCGACCAGATCAGCATCGACACCGACACGCAGCCCATCCGGAGGCCGAGCTGCGCCGATTGCGATTCCATGACGCGTGGCAAGGGCTGTGCAGGCATCGATGACCTCCTCGACTACGGCATAGGCCTCAACAGTCCCGCGAGGGCCTCCTGCCTCAGCGCGTGCGGCAGCTACGAGCGCATCAACGGTGCGGGCGAGCTTCCGGGCGCCTGTCACGACGAGTTCGAGCGACGCACGATAGGCCGCTGGATCACGCTCACGTCGGAGAGCTAGCTCTGCTTCCGCGATCACGCCGGCTAGAGGCGTGCGCAGCTCGTGGGAGAGTTCTGCCGAGAACCGCTGCTCGTGTCGGAGGCTTGCCGCGACGCGCTCGAGGAGCGTGTCGAGAGTGGCGGCAAGCTCGGTAAGTTCGTCGTGGGGCTCGCCGAGGGCAAATCGACCAGCCGGATCGTGCTCGCTCCAGTCGGCCGCCTGCCGAGTCATCCGGCGAACCGGACTCAACGACGCTCGTAACAGCCACCAGGCGGCAGCGCCAACGAGGAGCACGACAACTGCAACAAGGGCGATCGAAGCAACAAGTGCTGTCTTACGCGTCTGCTCGTACGGCGCGAGCGAGACCTCGCTGACGACTGTCCCGAGGCGTCGCCCCTTCACGACGAACGGTTGTGAGAAGAGCCGCACGTCGGCCTCAGGTATGTCGAGGAACCGCGAGGCGCCGAGAGCCATGGCCCGAGCGGCAACTGCGACGGAGGCAGGAGCGAACGGCGACTCGATCGCACCGGCGGTAGTGAATATCCACACGCGTGACCCGCCGACCCTTGCCGCATCGTTGAGCGTCTCGGGAGCGACGATTCTGCCGTTCTCGACGCGGAGGACGTCGATCTCAGCCGCGGAACGGGATCGGACGAGGCTTTTCGCACTGCGATCGAGCTCACCTGCGAGGAGCGCGTTGAACCCGACTATGGCCGCGGCTAACGCCGCCCCCGTCACGACCATGACTGCGAGCCAGAGGCGTAGGCGAAGGCCGATGCGCATCAACCAACCCTGTACCCGACGCCATGCACGGTGTCGACAGACGGGGCACCAGGAAGCTCACGAAGCTTTCGGCGGAGCCGGGCGATGTACGCGTCGAGGGTGTTCTCATGGACTGCCGCACCGGCCGACCAGCCCACGCGAATGAGTTCGCGCCGGCGAACCACGTCGCCAGGCTCGGCGAGCAGCCTCGCAAGCAGACGGAACTCCGTGGGAGTTAGCCGGCGCTCCCCGGTGCCGCAGGCCACCGTGTGACGGATCGGATCGACACGTAGACCGCGCCCTTCCACAGCCGCGTCTCTTCCGGCGCGGCGAAGTGCAACATGAAGCCGGGCGACAAGTTCGGCGAGGGCGAACGGCTTCGTGATGTAGTCATCGCCTCCCGCGTCAAAGCCGGAGAGCCGCTCGGCTAACGAGTCGCGTGCAGTGAGAAAGATCACGGGCGCCGTCAACCCACGTACTCGCAACGCCTGGCAGAGGTCGCGACCATCCGCGTCGGGGAGGCCGATGTCGACGATCAGCACGTCGGGGGCAAAGATGTCGACGCGTGCAAGGAGTTCGGCGCCGTTCGCTGCACCCTCGACCGTGAAGCTCTCCTCAACCAAGCTTCGCACGAGCACGGAGCGGAGCTCTGCATCGTCCTCGACAATCAGAATCCGCGCTCCGTTCATCTCGCAGAAGTATGCGCGTTGCCGTCCTCTTGACGTCTCGTACGCGTCGAGCCGGTCAGGTCGCAGTCAGGAGCGGGCAGGCACCATCGCTTGCATGACGATGACCGACAAGCGCACCGCGAACTTCGCCCAGACGTCAGCTCGACGTGGCGGGCGAGTCGGCCTCGCGACGATGCTGAACAAGGTTCCGGAGGTCACCCTCTACTTCTGGATCATCAAGATCCTGGCGACCACCGTCGGCGAGACCGCCGCGGACTACCTCAACACTACGCTCAATCTCGGCCTGTCGTACACGACGGCGATCATGGCCGGCTTCCTCGCGATCGCCCTCGGCGCCCAGTTCCGGCTGCGCCGCTACCTGCCGGCGGTCTACTGGCTCGCGGTTGTGCTGATCAGCGTCGTCGGCACGCTGATCACCGACAACCTGACCGACAACTTCGGCGTCTCCCTGGTCACGACCACGATCGTCTTTGCCGTCGCGCTCGCGCTGACGTTCGCCGCCTGGTTCGCGAGCGAGAAGACTCTCTCGATCCACACCATCGTGACAAGCAAGCGCGAGGCCTTTTACTGGCTGACAGTGCTGTTCACCTTTGCCCTCGGCACAGCCGCGGGCGACCTCACGGCCGAGAAGCTCAATGTCGGCTACTGGAAGTCGGCGCTCATCTTCGCCGGGCTGATCGCCGTGGTCTTCGGCTCGCATCTCCGGCTCAGGCTCAACGCGGTGCTCGCGTTCTGGGTCGCCTACGTCCTTACCCGGCCGCTCGGCGCCTCGATCGGTGACTTCCTTTCGCAGGCGCGCGCCGACGGCGGTCTTGGGCTTGGCACGACGACGACCAGCATCATCTTCCTGCTCACGATCCTCGCAGTGGTGGTGTTCCTGACCGCGACGAAGCGCGACCGGATCGAGACGGAGCCGGTGCTCGCAGCCGGCGCCGGGCATGCCGAGCCACGCGTGCTGGTCGTCGCCAACAAGACCGCTGCCACGCCCGCGCTGATCGACGCGGTGCGGCAGCGCGCCGCTGCCGGGGCGGCCGAGTTCTTCATGCTCGTGCCCAACCCTGCTCACCTCGCGTTCGACCGGATCAGCGCGGACACCCGGGAGGGCGAGCACGTGCTCGAGGAGGCGTTGCCGCTGTTCCACGACGTGGCGCATGCCACCATCGAGGGACGTGTCGCGAGCAGCCCGAACGCCTTCGACGACATCATCGCCGAGCTCGCCGCGCGCGAGTACGCCGAGATCATCCTGGAGACGCCGCCTGCACACGTTTCGCACTGGCTCCACGTCGACCTGCCACAGCGTCTTGCCCACCTCGGCTACCCGCTGACCACCGTCACGGCGAGCCACTGACGTCATGTCGCTGAACCCTGGAACTGCCACGTGAACGCTGCACTGCCCGTCGAGGCGCGCGGGCTCGTCAAGCGCTACGGGGAGCTGCTGGCTGTCGACCACGTCGACCTGACCGTGCAGGCAG
>CANNRA010000227.1 GCA_947507735.1 Actinomycetota bacterium | reverse complement strand
GTGTGATGCGTGACGAGCAGGCGGCGGGCTCCGGCCAGCCGCGCAGCGACGAGCGCTGGCGCCCAGGTGTCGGTGACATGCACGACCCGCGGCCGCTCCCGGGCGACGAGGCGACGCAGCTCAGCGGCGAGGCGCGGTGCCGGGCCTGCGACAAGCTCCGCCGGGAGCGGCAGCAGGCGCACCCCAGGCCCGGCGAGGCGGCGGAACGGCTCGAGCTCCGGCACGTCAGGAAAGACCAGCACCGCCTCCTCCCGCCCGGCGAGGCCCTCGACCAGCTGGATGACGTACCGTTCAACGGCGCCAAAGGCCGGGGCGCCGTGGAGGTAGAGGATCACCGCTCGCCCGGAGCGGCGTTCACCGGCCCGAGGCCCATGCGGCGGCCGCGCAGCAGCGTCACGGCCTCGAAGGCAGCTCTCCCAGCAAGGGCGGCGGCACGGTTGACTGGCGACGGCGGCCGCTTGCGCGCGAAGGTGATGGTGCCCATCACACCGATGCTGTCGAGGTCGTCGCGCCCGGCCAGCAGCTCGCGGACGAGCCGCGTCGGCCCGTGCCAGTGGTTGACGGTGTCGTGGAAGGCGAGCCAGCCGCCAACGGCGAGCTTCGGGAACCAGTCCTCGAAGTCGCGGCAAACGCCGGTGTAGGTGTGGTCGCCGTCGATCCAGAGCAGGCCGATCGGGCGCTCGAAGGCGGGCGCCTCGTCGTGCGAGAAGGCGGCATGGGCCTCGACGCGGGCGGCGATGCCGGTACGGGCCAGGTTGGCGTGGAAGTCTTCCTGGGTGCCTTCCAGGTGCGGATCGAAGGCGACGACGGGCCAGGCCGAGCCGGTGTCCTCGAAGGCGCGTGCGAGGAACCAGGTCGAGCGGCCCCGGTAGCTGCCGATCTCGACGGCCGTCCCGAGCGGCCCGGCGCGCCGCGCGAGCCCGTACAGGCAGAGCCCCTCCCGCTCCTCCAGCAGGCCCTCGACGCCGAGCCCGTCGGCGACGGAACCCGGCAGCGTCGTAAGCTCGGCGACGAGCCGGCGCACCGCGGGGAACAGCAGATCGGTCGTGGCGCGGGGGACGTTCATGCGGCAAGCGCCTCGTCGAGGGCCGCCGCGATCTTGCCCGCGCTGCGGGCCCAGGTGAACTCGGCCGCCCGCTCGAGGCCGCGGCGGCGGCGGTCGTCGGCGAGGCCCGGCTCGTCAAGAACGCGGACGAGGGCAGCGGCGAACTCCTGGGGGCGGCCCGGGTCGCAGAGGCTACCGGCGTCGAGCACGATCTCGGGGATCGACGTCGTCCCCGAGGCGATCACCGGGGCGCCGCAGGCCATCGCCTCCAGCACCTGATAGCCGAAGCCCTCGAAGAGCGTCGGGTCGAGGTAGGCCGAGGCGCCGCGGTAGAGCGTCACCAGCTCGTCGTCGCTGACCCGCCCGAGCAGCTCGACGTCGGCGTCCAGACCGAGCCGCGCGATCTCGGCGCGCACCGCCGACTCACGCCGGCCGATGCCGCCCGGGATGAGCAGCGGGACGCGCTCGCGCAGCCGGGGCAGGGCGGCCGCATACGCGGCGAGCGCGGTCTCGGTGTTGTCGCGGGGGTCGGAGGTAGCGATGTGCATGACATAGCGGCCGCGGCCGGCGGGGCCGGCGCCGGGGCTGAACGCTGGGTCGAGGCCGGGGTGCACAACACACAGCTTGCCGGAGACACCGGGCAGCACGGCGGCGAGCTCGTCCGCGGTGGCCTGCGAGCCGGTGAGGACGACGGCAGCGCTGCGCGCGCTGCGCTGCCAGAGCGCGAGCGTCAACAGGTCTGCGGCGCGCTGGTAGGCACCGGCGCCGTGCTCGCGGTTCAGCGCAATGCGGTGGGTCGGCACCTCATAGAGCCACGTCACCGTCGGGCAGCCACCTGCGACCGGCAGCCGGTCGGTGGTCGTCAGCCAGGCGTCGAGCCGCAGCCGGCGCATCGCTCGCGGCACGCCCACCTGCTCCCAGACGATCGAGAGTCGTTCGCGGGCGAGCTCGCAGCGGACGCCCGTCGCCGCGATCAGGGCGGCAGCCTCGGGGGTGCGGACGAAGGCGATCAGCTCGTGGGCCAGGCCGAGCCCGGCGAGCGCACGCACCGACTCCAGCTGCACGCGCGAGATGCCCTTGCCCGCCGGCGACACCGCGGTCGCGTCGATGCCAATTCTCGCCATCAGCGCTGTCCCAGCGAGCGGGCGGCACGCGCAGCCGCCGCGGCGCGGGCGGGCAGGAAGGTGCGCGCGACGAGCCCCGCGCTGCGCGCGTCGAGTCGGCGCGGCCACAGGCGGAGCGCCCGCAGGTACGCCTTGCGCGCCTTGCCGCGATCACCAGACGCGTAGTAGTACTCGCCGGCCGTCAGCTCCGACAACGACCGAGCCTCGGCCTCGACCGCCTGCACCGCGGCGGGCAGGTCGGCCCGGGCGAAGAGAGCCTCGTAAAGGCGCTGGTGGTCGGTTGCCTTGATCAACGTGCCGGCCACCGACTTCGACTCGACGTGCAGGCGGTACGTACCGAGCGGCCGCTCGAGCCTGACAGCCGACCCCAGCAGCGCGAGCCGCAGCACGAGCTCGAAGTCGAAGTAGTAGTGGCTCTCGACCACGAGCGGGCCGGCGAGCTCCCAGGCCCGACGGGTGAAGAGCGAGCCCGGCTGAACGACGTGGTTCTGGCAGGTGCGCACCATCTCGACGAGGTCGAAAGGGCGCGCCGGCAAGCGGCCGAGCGGGTGGCCGGCCTCGTCGACCATGAGCGCGTCGCCGTAGACGAGGAGCGCTGCGGGGTCGGCGCTGAGAGCCGCGACGGCCGCTGTCACAGCCCCGGGGAGCAGCGTGTCGTCCGAGCAGATCCAGCCGAGCAGATCCCCCGTGGCACGTGCGAACCCCTTGTTGAGCGCGTCGGCCTGGCCGCCGTCGCGCTCGCTCACCCACCAGGCGAGCCGGTCGGCGTGGCGCTCGATGATCTCGACGCTGCCGTCAGCCGAGCCACCGTCGACGACGATCACCTCGAGCCGCGGGTAGTCCTGGTCGAACACCGAGCGCAGCGTTTCCTCGAGGAACGCGGCCTGTCCATACGAGGGGACGACGATGGTGACGAGCGGCTGGGTCACGCGGCGGCCGCCAGCTCGGTGTAGACGTCGAGCAGCGCCTGCGCCTCGCGCTCGCGACCGTACTCGGCCACCGCCACCTCGCGGCAGCGGCCGGCGAGCCGCGCGCGCAGCGCCTCGTCGCCAACGAGCGTGGCGATCCCGTGCGCCAGGTCGCGGGGGTCGCCGGGCCGGGCGAGGTAGCCGGTCTCGAGGTGCCGCACTGCGTCGGGGATGCCACCCACGTCGAAGG
>CANNRA010000226.1 GCA_947507735.1 Actinomycetota bacterium | reverse complement strand
GCGGTGTCCTTGTACGGATCGCCGACCGTGTCACCCGTGATCGATGCAGCGTGGGCGTCGGAGCCCTTGCCGCCGTAGAGGCCGTCCTCGATCAGCTTCTTGGCGTTATCCCAGGCCCCACCGCCCGAGGTCATCGAGATCGCCAGGAAGAGGCCGGTCACGATGGTGCCGATCAGCAGGCCACCGAGCGCGCGCTCGTTGATGATGCCGACCACGATCGGGATGACCACCGGGATCGCGGCGGGCAGCATCATGCCCTTGATCGCCGAGCCGGTGACCAGGCTGACCGCCTTCGAGTAGTCCGGGCGCGACGTGCCGGCCATGATGCCGGGGTCGTCCTTGAACTGGCGGCGCACCTCCAGCACCACCTCGCTGGCAACGCGGCCGACGGCCGTCATCGCGTACGAGGCGAAGAGGAACGGCATCATGCCGCCGATGAACAGGCCGGCGATGACCCACGGGTTCGAGAGATCGAAGAGCCCCGCCGCGCGGAACTTGTCGTTCTCGTCACCGAGACGGCTGGTGTACTCGTTGAACAGGATCAGCGCGGCGAGACCGGCGGAGCCGATCGCGTAGCCCTTGGTGACAGCCTTCGTGGTGTTGCCGACGGCGTCGAGCCGATCGGTGACAGCGCGCACCGACTCGGGCATGTCCGCCATCTCGGCGATGCCGCCCGCGTTGTCGGTGACGGGGCCGTACGCGTCCAGCGCGACGATGAGACCCGTCATCGAGAGCTGTGCCATCACGGCGACACCGATGCCGTACAGGTTGTGACCGGCCGCGTAGTACGCGGCCATGATGCCGCCGGCGATGACGACCACCGGGAGGGCGGTCGCCTGCATGCCGAAGGCGAGGCCGGCGATGATGTTCGTGGCGTGGCCGGTCTGCGAGGACTCCGCCGTCTTCTTCACCGGATGCCAGCGGCTGCCGGTGTAGTACTCGGTGATCGCGACGAGCAGGAACGTGATGAACAGGCCGATCAGGGCCGGGCCGTAGAGGTTCCAGAAGTCGAACTTGCCGCCGCCGTCAAACGCCATCGTGATCGGGATGAAGCCGATCGCGGAGAGGATCGTCGCGACGACAACGCTCTTGTAGAGAGCGTTGATGATGCCGTTCGGGCCCTTGCCCACCCGGGCGAACCAGGTGCCGATGACCGACGCGAGAATCGAGACGGCGCCGAGACCCAGCGGGTAGAGCCACAGGCTGGCCGAGTCGAAGTGTGTGCCGAGCAGCATGACCGCGACTGCCGTGACCGCATAGGTCTCGAACAGGTCGGCTGCCATGCCGGCGCAGTCGCCGACGTTGTCGCCCACGTTGTCGGCGATGACCGCCGGGTTACGCGGGTCGTCCTCGGGGATGCCTGCCTCGATCTTGCCGACGAGGTCGGCGCCAACATCGGCGGCCTTCGTGAAGATGCCGCCACCGAGCCGGGCGAACACCGAGATCAGCGAGCCACCGAAGGCCAGGCCGATCAGGTCGTCGATCGCGGACTGCGGCGTGTGGTGGAACCCGCCCGTCAGCACCCAGTAGTAGCCGGCGACGCCGAACAGGCCGAGACCGACGACGAGCAGGCCCGTCACCGAGCCGGCGCGGAAGGCGACGTTCAGTGCGGGTGCGACACCGCTGCGAGCAGCCTCGGCGGTGCGGAGGTTCGAGCGCACGGCGACGTTCATGCCGATGAAGCCGGCGGCCGCCGAGAGGACGGCGCCGATCAGGAAGCCGATCGCCGTGCCCCAGCCAAACACCGAGGACGTGAAGATGTAGTGATAGACCCCGAGCAGCACGAACGGCACGACCGCAACCACCGCGATCGTCTTGTACTGCTTCTTCAGATATGCCGAGGCGCCTTCCTGAATTGCCTTGGCGATCTCCTGCATGCGCTCATTGCCCTTGGGCTGCTTCATCAGCCAGGCAATGAGATAAACACCGTACGCGATCCCTATGAGCGACGCTACGAGCCCACAGAGCACCGCGTGATCTTTGAAGAAATGCATTAGGCGGCCCCTCCCAGCGGTTGATACGCCAGATCCACGCCCGGCGCGGGCACTTACCTATCACAGTCAGCGGATATTTTCGGCGGCTGGCGTCGTCGCCGCCGCCGCTGCCTACTCGCCGGTGAGCGGGCTGGCGCCGTCGATCCAGAGCATCACGCGCTCGATCTTGCCGGCCGCGTCGATGTCGAACAGGTTCACCGTGGTCAGCTTGACGAGGGTGCCGTCGTTGGCGACGTGCGGGCAGACCTGCTCGCTGGCGATGCGCTGGGCTGTCTCGTCCACCGTGATGTTGACGGGGTTGTGCACGATCGTGGCGAAGTCGGCGAGGAAGCCGCGGAACATGCCGGCGATCTCGGCCTTGCCGTTGTAGGTCGTGTGCGCGCTCTGGATCGTGAACGTCGCGGCGTCGCTGAAGAACGAGAGCGCGCCCTCGAGATCCTTGGCGTCGACGGCGGCGAAGTAGGCGTACGGGAGCTGCGCGAGCTGGTTGCGAGTGAGAGCCATGGGCGGCAAGCTACCGGCGCGCGGCCGGGCTGTGGGCGCGCTAGCCGTGCGCGCCGCTGAGCGCGGTGGCGCAGCTGTCCTGAGGCTGCTCGCCGATGCGCGGGATGGCGGCGAAGAGCAGGCGTCGGAGGTTCGTCAGGTTGCCCTGGAACGTCTCCAGCACCTGGGCGTGGCTGACCGGGACGGCGCCGGGGGCACCCGCGTCGTGGTCGGTGACCATCGAGATGTTGGCGTAGCAGAGCTCCAGCTCGCGGGCGAGATAGCCCTCGGGGTAGGCCGTCATGTTGATGACGTCCCAGCCGGCGTCGGCAAACCAGCGGCTCTCGGCGCGCGTCGAGAAGCGCGGCCCCTGGATGACGACGACCGTGCCGCCGTCCTGGACCGGGATTGCCAGCTCGCGCGCCGCCTCGACGAGCAGCTGCCGGAGGCCGGGGCAGTACGGGTCGGCGGCACTGACGTGCGCTACCTCGGGCCCGTCGAAGAACGTGTCGGCCCGGCCATGCGTGCGATCGACGAACTGGTCGCAGACGACGAAGGCGCCGAGCGGCAGCTCGGCCTTGAGGGCGCCGGCGGCGCACGGCCCGATGATGCGGCGCACGCCGATCTCCTTCATCGCCCAGAGGTTCGCCCGGTAGTTGATGCGGGCGGGCGGCTTGTCGTGCTTGACGCCGTGGCGCGGCAGGAACGCGACCCGCTTGCCCTCGACCTTGCCGACCGTGATCGGGCCGGAGGGCGCGCCGTAGGGCGTGTCCACGGTGAGCGTCTCGACGTCGTCGAGGAACGCGTAGAAGCCGGAGCCTCCGAAGACACCGACGTCGGCGGCGCTCACGGTCAGGCCTCGG
>CANNRA010000225.1 GCA_947507735.1 Actinomycetota bacterium | reverse complement strand
GCACCTGGCGCCAGCCCGCGACCGCGATGCCGAACCACTCGCCGAGCTGGCGGCGAACCACCTCTTCGGTGCCGGTCGGGGCAAGTCCGAGCACCGATGCCGAGATCAGCGAGCGGCCGGCTGGTGCCACCTCCGGGGCGATCTCGCTCGCGACGTGCAGGTTGGTGATGGGCCCGCTGCCGGAGGGGCCGAGCGCGATCGCGGAGGAGCGCAGCGGCGGGTCGGGCGCGTCGTAGGTGTAGGTGGTGACGGAGCGCCAGCTGCGCGGCTCAACCTCCGGGACAAGCCCGGCGGTGGCGACGACGACGGCGCGGGCCGCGATGCGCTCGCCGCTCTCCAGCGTCACCGAGTCGGGGGCGACGGAGGCGACGCGGGCAGCCAGGCGGATCGTCCCGGCCGGCAGGCGCGCCGCGAGCTGCCGCGGCAGCTCGCCCATGCCACGTGCCGGCACCGAGGTGTCGCCGTCCATGAACATCCGCACGACGAACTCGAACAGCCGGCTGGATGTCTCGAGCCGCTCGTCGAGGAAGATGCCTCGCAGGAACGGCCGCCAGAACGTGTGCTGCAGGGCTTGCGAGAAGCCCAGCTCGTCGAGCCGGGCCGCGGTTGTCGTCTCGGGCCGGGCGAAGAGGTCGTGGAGGCTGCCGCTGCGGGCGGCGCGGCGCAGGCGCAGGACGCGCGCGACATCGGCGGGCCTCCCGACCGGGGCGAGCAGGCCTGCGAACGCAGCGACCGGCTTGCGCAGCGGGTCGGCAAGGGTGACGAAGCGATCGTTGCGCCTGCAGAGGGCGCCGGGAAAGAACGGCCGCAGGTCGAGCGCCGGGTAGTCGAAGATCGCGCGCGCCTCGGGGTAGGCGGTGAGCAGCACCTGGAAGCCGCGATCGACCAGGAAGCCGTCGATCTCGTCGGTGCGGACGCGCCCGCCGACGGCGTCAGCCGCCTCGAGCACGAGCGGTTCAAGCCCGCGGGCGCGCAGCTCCAGCGCGCACCGCAGGCCTGCCATGCCCGCGCCGACAACGACGACGTCGGGCGCCTCGCTCACCGGCCGAGCTCCCGGCGTAGGGCCTCCTCGAGGGTCGGCGCGAGGAAGGTGAAGCCGCTCGCGGCGAGGGCGGCGGGGAGCACGCGCTGCGACCCGAGCAGGGTGGCGCGGCCCATCTCGCCAAACGCCGCAGCGATGGCCGGGGCGGGTGCGGGCAGCAGGGCGGGGCGGTGGAGCACCTTGCCGAGCGTCCGCGCCAGCTCCTTGTTACGGACGGGAGCAGGCCCCACGAGATTGACGGCGCCGCTGATCTCGTCGTGCTGCAGCAGGTGGTGGAGCGCGCCGATCACGTCGTCGAGCCCGATCCAGCTGAACCACTGGCGGCCGTTGCCGACCGGCCCGCCGGCGCCCGCGAGGAACGGCGGCAGCAGCTTGGCCAGCGCGCCGCCACCAGGCGACAGCACCACGCCGAGGCGTGCCTGGACGACGCGCATGCCGGCGGCGGTTCCGGTCGAGGCGGCAGCCTCCCAGCCGGTGCAGACGTCGGTGAGGAAGCCGCTGCCGGGCGCGCTCGCCTCGGTCAGCTCCTCGTCGCCACGATCGCCGTAGATGCCGATGGCGGCGGCCGAGAGGAAGGTGCGGGGCGGCTGCGGCTGCGCCGCGAGCAGCGCGACGAGCGCGGCCGTGCCCTCGTCACGGCTGGCGAGGATGCGCTCCTTGGCGGCCGGGCTCCAGCGCTGCGCGATCGGCTCGCCGGCGAGATGGACGACGGCGTCGAGGCCGTCGAGCCCGGCGCTGCTCCAGGTCGGGCCGTCGCGCCGGATGCGGACGACCTCGTGGCCACCGGTGGAGAGGAAGGCGCAGAGCGACGAGCCGACGAGGCCGCCGGAGCCGCTGACGCCGATGCGCAGGCGGGGCCGCTCGGCGTAGGCGGCGTGGCGTGCGAGGTCGTCGTAGGTGCGCACGTGGCGGAACGTGAACATGCGCTGGAGGGCGCGGTGCGTGAGGGGCGCGCCAACGCGGGTCGCGAGCTGGCCGCCGGGGAGGGCGTACTCGATCGCGTCCTCGAGCGTGCAGCTGCTCTCGTCCACGGGCTCCACCGTGTGGGTGTGGCGCCAGAAGGCGAAGGGGCCGCTCTCCTGCGTGTCCACGAAGCGGCGGCCGGGCTCGTAGCCGGAGTGCACGGCGACCCAGCGCTTGCGCAGCGGGCCCTTGCGCAGCTCGATGGTCAGGCGGGCGCCGTCCTCGACGCCGGTGCCGCTGTGCGCGACGACGGCGACCCTCTCCCAGGGCGGGCTCAGGCGCTCGAAGGCGCCGGGGCGGGTGTGCCAGGCGAAGGCCTCGGCAGCGGAGACGGGCAACACGCTGCGAGCGCTGAAGGTGTCACGGTAAGTGTCCAAGTATTGTCCATTATAGACGACGTTCTGCCTTTGACCGGGCGGCGGCCATCGCCTCGAGCAAGCCGGCGGCGATGCGCTCTGGCGGCGGCGGGCAGCCGGGGATCCGGACGTCCACCGGCACGATCTGCTCCAGCGGGCCGGCGATGTCGGCGGCCGAGCCGAGCACGCCGCAGCCCAGCGGGCAGTCGCCAAGCGCCACCACGACGCGCGGCTCCGGCATCGCTGCGTAGGCGACGCGCAATGCCTCGACCATCTGCCTGGTCACGGGGCCGGTCACGAGCAACGCGTCGGCGTGCCGCGGCGACGCGACGATGCTCAGGCCGAAGCGGGCGATGTCGTAGTGCGGCCCGCTCGCCGCCGCTAGCTCGTGCTCGCAGCCGTTACAGCTGCCCGCGTCCACGTGGCGCACGGCGAGCGACCCGGCGCGCGGCCGCTCGAGGCCGATCCGGCTGCGCAGGCGGTTCAGGTCGCGAATCAGGACGTACACGGCAGGGTCTCCCGGTCGGTGGTCAGCGGTCGGCGCACGCGTAGCAGAGCTCGAAGCTCTTGTTGATGAGGGGGAAGTCGGGGAGCAGGTTGTTGGCGGCGGCGTGGCCGACGGCGGGCCAGTTGCGATAGGAGCCGGTGCGCAGGTGGAAGCGCGTGACGAGCCCGGCAGGGTCGAGGTCGAGCACGGCGACCGTCTCGCCGCGGGGGCTCTCGACCAGCGCCGCCCCGGTCGCGGCAGCGTCGCGGTCGCGCTGCGTGCCGCCGGGCGAGAGCGGACCGGCGAGCAGCTCATCGAGGATGGCGAAGCTGGTGGGCAGCTCGGCGGCGCGCAGCTCGAAGCGGCGCTGGACATCACCGGTCGGTGCGGCAGGTCGGGCGGCGACGAAGCCCGGGTAGTGCAGCCGGGGGCTGTGCGTGCGGGTGTCGCGGTCGCTGCCGGAGGCGCGGGCGGCCGGGCCGACGGCTCCCAGCTCGCGCGCGACCTCGGGCGCGAG
>CANNRA010000224.1 GCA_947507735.1 Actinomycetota bacterium | reverse complement strand
GCCCTACGGCTGTGACATCTGCCAGGACGTCTGCCCCTGGAATCGCGGTCCCGAGCGGCGGGCGGGGACCGGTGAGGCGGCGGCCGGGGTCTCGCCAGGCGACCTGGCGCCGGCCCGTGCCACCGTCTCGCTGGTCGAGTGGCTGCAGGCCGACCCAGCCGAGCTACGCGCCAGCTTCCCGCGGCTGTACGTGCAGCGCAACGACCTCGGCGTGCTGCCGCGCAATGCAGCGGTCGCACTGGGCAACAGCGGCGGGGCCGAGCACCTGCCGCTGCTCGAGGCGGTCGCGGCGGGGTCGCCCGACGCGATGGTCGCAGAGCACGCAGCCTGGGCTGCAGCGCACCTGCGCGACCGGCTGGGGCTCTAGGCCTCGGCCTTCACCTTGACGCGGCCGAGCCCGAGCTCCTTGACGAGCTCGCCAGCACGCTGTGCGACGAGGGCGCGCAGGTCGGCCGGCTCCACGACGACGGCCTCGCCACGGTGGGCGAGCACCTCCTGCACGAGCCAGTCCGGGCTGCCGACCGGCGTGATCGCCAGGGTGCTGCCGTCGCTCAGCTCGACGGCGCCACCGCGCTCGAGGCGCCGGCGCGCGGTCTCGCCGGGGGCGTAGAGCAGCGTCGCCACCCGGGCGCCGCGGAACTCGCCGGGCTCGAACTCCTCGCGCGGCTCGAACGTCTCGTCCGTGAGCACGGCGCTCTGCATCCGGTCGAGCCGGAAGCTGCGCTCGCCGTCGGCGGTGCGATCGAAGGTATGGATGTACCAGTGGGGGAGGCGGCGCTCGATCTCGTGCGGCTCGACCAGGCGCGACGACGATGTGTCGGCGCCCTCCTTGAGGTACTCGATCTGGACGAGCCGGCGACCGCGGATGCCTTGGGCGAGCGTCGCCACGAGATCCTCCTCGCCACCGGCCTGCGGCTCCGGCGTCTGCGCCAGCTCGAACTCGCCGAAGGTCTCCTCCAGCTTGCGGCGCACGCGCTCCAGCGGCGTGTCGCTCTCGGCGGCGATCATCGGCCCGACGAACTCCAGGGCGAGGCGGATCGCGCGGGCCTCGAGCGGCGTGAGGCGCGGCGCGGCGCGGAACGTGTCGCCGAAGAGCTCCTTGTCCACCCGGACGTGGTCGCCCTCCAGCTCGGCGTAGATCGTGTAGCAGCCACCACCGAAGTTGACGAGGTTGAGCAGCGAGAGATGCTCCTGCAGCTGATCCTCGGGAATGCGGAAGCGCTCGACGATGTCGCTGGCCGCGATGGTGGCGTCCTTGCCGTCGCCGCACGCGGCGAGCAGGAACGCGAGCAGTGCCTGCAGCACGGCGAAGCGCTCTGGCACCACGGGGCCGGCGAGGCGCTCGGGCGCGACGATCTCGAGCGAGAGCTCGGCCGGGACGTTCGGCAGCGGCGCGTCGCCCTCGTGGGACGCCTTCACCTGGCGCAGGGCCTCGGCGCAGAGCTTGCGCAGCTCGGCCGGGGCAAGCGGCACGGCGCGACCATCCTGGCGCAGAACCCACGACGCGAGATGGGGGAGGCTGGCCGTGGGCGTCACGAACTCGTCACCGTCGATGCGGCCGCGGTCACCGTAGAGGCGCTCGACCCACCAGGCAGTGGCCTCGGCGACGCGCACGCGACCCTCGCCGGTGATCTCGCCGCGCTGCCAGGGCGGGATGCCGCGGTACGGCTCGATCGCGAAGTCGGCGGGAATGCGGAAGTCGCGCTCGCGGCGGGTGGCGAAGCGGATCTCGCCCGAGATGCGCGAGACGCGGAAGGTGCGGATTGCCTGGCGTTCGAGATCCTGGCCGACGACGTACCAGCTGCCGTTGTCCGGCAGCAGCGCGTACGGGTTGATCGTGCGCTCGATCAGCTCGTTGGTCGAGATGGCGCGGTACGGGAAGCGGACGGTGCGCTGCTTCGAGATCGCGGCCTCGAGCTTGCCGAGGCGGCCGCTTAGCTCGGGCGAGTAGTCGGGGTCGAGCACCTCGACGCGCAGGCCTCCGCCGGTGGGCGCGTTGCCGAGGCCGCCGCGGCCGAGCGCGAGGTTCTGCAGCGCCAGGCGGAGCGGCTCGGCGTAGGCAAACTGGCCCTCGAGCAGGAAGAACGAGGTCTGTAGCGCCGAGAGCTCCTCGTCGGAGAGCTCGAGCGGCGGCAGGAAGTAGCGGTCGCTGCGGAGCGTGTAGAGCTCCTCGCCGGTGAACTCGTCGCGTTGCGAGTGCAGGGGTACGCCGAGCGCCACGAGCTCGGCCCGGTCAGAGTAGAACCGACGGGCAAACGCCTCGTCGGACATCTCGGAGTAGCCCTCAACATTGCCCTTGACGTCGCGCGCCGTGAGGGGGCGCAGCTCTGCCATGAGGAATGCCACGAGCGACAGCTGGCGGATCAGCTTGTCGGTGTCATGCGACATTGAGCTGCCGAGCCTACCCTTTCTCTGTGCCACCGGCAGGTCTCAGACCGCAGGGGCCGAAAGACCGCTACCGCCTCGAATTTCGCCGCTCAGGCGGCGACCTTCGAGGCGGCGCGCTCAAGGTGCTGGTGCGACGGGCAGTACTCGCGCTCGGGGAGCGGCGTGCGCTGGCAGGCCTTGCCCTTGCGGGTGGTGGCACGGCAGCGCGGCTGGCCGCCGTCGAAGGCGCCCGACTCGATCTGATCGTCAACGAAGGTGACGGCTGCCCTGACGCCCGCGGTCACGGCCCAGGCGACCTGCGCCTGGCTGGTGATCGGGAAGTAGCGGCGGATGTCTTCGAACAGCGCCTTCTCGGGCGTCGCGAAGTAGTGCGGATCCGAGGAGAGCCTCTCCATGGTCTGCTCGCACGCCGACAGGATGTCGCGGCGGTAGCCGAGCTGGACGGAGCGCGCTGCGTACGGATCGATCAGGTCCTTGATTGAGCGGTAGATGGCGCGCGAATACTGGTACATGCAGTCCTGGAGTTGGAGGCTCGTTTCGGTCATCGAAAGTCGTCGTTCTCCCATCGAACGCTCGGAAAGGTAGGTAGGAAGTGGAATCCGGAGTGCATCGGGTTCCTCTGGAGGCCAGTCTACAAGCTAAACGGCACTGTTACAAAGTCGTTTCCAAAATATTCTTTCCCGGCAACGAAAATTCGGGCCCTGCGGCGGCAAGGCAGGTCGTGCTGGGCGGCTCTCAGCGCGCGACGCGGCGCGAGTAGGCACCCGGGAAGGACGACTGCGCGGCGGCTGCGGCCTGCTGCGCGGCAGCGAGTGAGCCGTAGACGCCGCTGAAGACGACGAGGTAGCCGGGCTGCAGGCTCGCAAAGTCGTCGGAGCGGAGCACGCCTGTCTGCCGCAGTCCGGCGTGCCCCACGGCCGCTGCGCGGGCCCGTGCCCGCGTGACGCCCATGGCGCGCGGGAGCGAGGCGATGACGACCGTCCAGCCGTCGCCGCGGGCGGGCCAGGTCGTG
>CANNRA010000223.1 GCA_947507735.1 Actinomycetota bacterium | reverse complement strand
CGCGGCACCTGCTGCCGCGTCCTCGGCGGGCGCCCCGGGCGCGGCGAGCGGGCGGGCCCGGTAGCCCGCTGCCTCGACGGCGGCGACGAGGTCGGGCAGGGCCACGAGCTCCGGGTCGTAGTCGACGGCGGCCTGCTCGGTGGCGTAGTTCACGGTCGCGGCGACGCCGTCGAGCCGGTTCAGCTTCTTCTCGATGCGCGCCGCGCAGGCGGCGCAGGTCATGCCCTCGAGTGCGAGCTGGGCGTGGTCGGGCGTGGCGGCGGCCGTGGGCGTCACGGCGTCACGAGCCGGCGGGCAGGGCCTCGTAGCCGGCCTCGTCCACGGCGGCGCGGATCGCGGCATCGTCGAGGGCGGAGCCGCGCACCTCGACGCGCTTCGTCTCCAGGTCGATCGCGACCTCCTGGACGCCGGTGACGGTGCTCACCTCGTCGCGGACGGCGGTGACGCAGTGCTGGCAGGTCATCCCGGCCACGGTGTACGTCAGAAGCTCGGTCATCTGGCGATCGTACCCCCGGGGGGGTAGGCCCGGCTGCGTCGGAGACTCCCGTTTTGCCGGGGGCACAACGCGGGCTTAACGCTGCGCCAATCGCCTCGAAACCGGCCGTGGCTATAACGGGAGGGATGAGCTCGATCACCAGACTTCTTCTCCGTTCGGCCAGCGCTGTCTGCGTTGCCGCGGCAGGAGGCGGCATCGCGCTCGGCGTCGCCGCCGCAACCGGCAACCTCGGCAAGAGCCAGACCGTGCGCGAGATCGAGAGCATGCCAATCACCTCTGCCCCGGCCGCGTTCCAGCGCGCGGGATCGCTGACCATCCACGACGTCTACAAGCGCGCTGCGCCGGGGGTCGTCCAGGTGACGACCACCTCGACCGTGACGCTCCCCAACGACCCGTTCTTTGCCGAGCCGTTCCAGCCGCAGACGCAGACCCAGCAGGCGCTCGGCTCCGGCTTCGTGATCGACAAGGCCGGCCACATCGTCACGAACTACCACGTGGTACAGGGCGCCAAGAGGATCGAGGTCAGCTTCTCCAACAACGACTCGGTGCGCGCCACGCTCGTCGGCAGCGATCCCTCCACCGACATCGCCGTGCTCCGCGTCGATGTCGGCGCGCGCGCCCTCACACCGCTGAGCCTGGGCGACTCCGACACCGTGCAGGTGGGCGACTCGGTGGTCGCCATCGGCAATCCCTTCGGCCTCTCGCGCACCGTCACCGCCGGCATCGTCTCGGCGTTGCAGCGGCCGATCCAGGCGCCCAACGGCTACACCATCGATCACGTCATCCAGACCGACGCCGCGCTCAACCATGGCAACTCCGGCGGCCCGCTGCTCGACGCGTCCGGCCAGGTGATCGGCGTCAACTCGCAGATCCAGTCGGCCTCCGGCAGCGACGGCAACGTCGGCATCGGCTTCGCCGTCCCGATCAACACCGTCAAGAGCATCGCCTCGCAGCTGATCCACGGCGGCCGCGTCGAGCGTCCGTTCCTCGGCGTCACCGTGCGTCCGCTGACGGCCTCGCTCGCCAGGCTCTTCCGCCTGCCGGTCAGCAGCGGGCTGCTGGTCGAGGGTGTCCAGCCCGGCAGCGCCGCCGCGCTTGCCGGCCTCAGGCCGGGCACTACCGAGGCGGTCGTCGCGGGCGAGAGCTACAAGCTCGGCGGCGACGTCATCACCAGGGTCGATGGCGTGGCAACGGGCAGCCTCGAGCGGCTGCGCGCCGTGCTCGCGCGGCACAAGCCCGGCGACAAGGTGGGCATCGAGGCCTACCGCGGCGCCAAGCGCCTCACCCTGACGCTCAAGCTCGGACGGCAGCCCTCCTCCTAGGAGAGCAACCGTCCGCCCGCACGGGCCTCCGGCTCGTTCCTCGCAGCAGCTAGCCTTCCCTCCGTGGAAGAAGACGCACCCGGCACCGGCACGGGAACAGGCACGATCGTCGTCCCCGACCACGGCCTCACGCACGACGATGAGATCTGGAAGGACGACGGTGACGGCGACCACACCGGGTGGTTCTGCGTCAGCACCGATCCCTTCCCCTGTCCGGCCGATGGCTGCTCGTTCGTTGCTCGCTACATGACGGCGGCGCACCTGATCCTGGTCTGGGAGGAGCGCGACGACCCGAACCTGCTGCGGCACGCCGGTCGCGCCAAGCAGGTGAAGCGCAACCCGCGCGTCGTCAACTTCGAGTCGAACTTCGGTGCGAGCGTCTCGTACTACGCCTGGGAGGCCGCTGGCCGGCCCGTCCACGGCGTGCGCAAGGCCTAGCCGCCCACCTGCCACCGCCCGGCCGGACGCCGCCGCTACCATCGGGGCATGGCCGTCCAGACCGAGACGATCCAGCTCAACGGGATCCGCTGCGAGAAGTGCGTCAACCGTCTGACGCTGGTCCTCAAGGATCATCCCGGGCTCGAGTACGCCCACGCCAACTTCATGGGCCAGATCCAGCTCTCCTGGGATGACGCGCTCACCTCGCGCGATGCGCTGCTCGCCGCCATGGCGCGCGGTGGCTTCCGCGAGGTTCCGGCCGTCTGAGCGGGGAATAGCGGCCCCGCCGCGGTCGTTGCACGGCTCGTGACGCTGCTGCTAGCCTCGCCCGACGTGTCCGAGGAGACGATTGACTCTGTTGCCGCGCGCCGGATCGCGGCAGAGGCGCGCGATCGTGTCCGCTTCGAGGAGGAGGCGCTCGGCCTCTCCGACCAGGTCTACCGGGTCGCCCGCCGGCTCGTCTCCTCCAAGGAGGAGGCCGAGGATCTCGTCCAGGACACCTACGCCCGTGCCTTCCGGAGCTGGCGCTCGTACACGCCCGGCACGAACCTGCGCGCCTGGCTGCTGCGCATCCTGACGAACCTGAACATCGATCGTGGTCGCCGCTCGCAGCGCGCCCCCGACACGCAGCCGCTCGAGGAAGGCGACTACTTCCTCTACAACAAGCTGGAAGAGACGACCGCCGACGGGAACCAGGACGAGGAGCGCGTCGTCGAGCGGCTCTCGCAGGACTCGATCGTCGAGGCGCTCGCCGCGGTGCCGCACAACTTCCGCGATGTGATCGTGCTGGTCGACATCGGCGACTTCACGTATGCCGATGCCGCGCAGATCCTCGACATCCCTGTCGGCACCGTGATGTCGCGCCTGCATCGCGGCCGGCGCATCCTGAAGAGCGAGCTGGCCACGTCGGCCGTCGGAGGTGGCGACTGATGGGTGAGCCGCAGATCGATCTGTGCCTCAAGTGCGAGGAGCTGCTGCAGCCGTATCTCGACCGCGAGCTGAACGCGGAGGAGCTGCTCGAGGCCGAGCGGCACCTCGACGAGTGTGGCTTCTGCCGCAAGCGCTACCGCTTCGAGGAGCACCTGCGGAAGTACGTCCGCCAGGTCGTGGACGAGCCGATGGACCCGGCGCTGAAGGCGCGGCTCG
>CANNRA010000222.1 GCA_947507735.1 Actinomycetota bacterium | reverse complement strand
CGCCGGCGGCGGGATCGGCGGCGGTAGGGGCGGCGGCAGGCGCGGCCGACGCGGCGGTGTCGGCAGGTGGCGTGGCGGCCTCGTCGGGCGCCGCTGCACCAAGCCGGTCGACGCGCAGCACGAGCCGCGCCCCCTCCTGCTCGACCACGGTCGACCCGGCTGCCGCCTCGCCGAGCTCTGCGAGACCGAGGCGACAGAGCACCCAGCCGATCGGCGTCTCGCGGTCGGCCTTCTTCTCCGGGTCGATCGAGCCGGACACGATCAGCCTGTCGATCGCGCGCGTCATCGCCACGTAGTAGAGGCGGCGCCGCTCCGCCGTCTCGGCCTCCTGCTCGGCGGCACGGACGGCGTCGTAGCCGAAGGCAGCCTCGCGCTTGCCGGTGAGCGGATGGGCGACCTTGAAGCCGAAGCGGCCGTCCGGCAGCACGAGGATCTCGTCGGCGGCGGCGCCGGCGGAGTCGCGCCCGGCATCGGCGACGACGACGACCTTGAACTCGAGCCCCTTGGCGGCGTGGATCGTCAGCAGGCGCACGACATCGGCGCCCTCCTCCTCGGCGACGGCTTCCAGCTCGCGCGCGCCCACGTCGTCCTGGTCGCGGATGAAGCGGACGAAGCCCTCGATGTCGGGGCCACGCAGCTCCTCGAACGAGCGCGCCAGCCGCCCGAGCTTGCGCAGGTTCGCGTAGCGGCGGCGACCATCCCACCGGGCCAGCACCGCCAGGTCGTAGTCGTGCGCGGCGATGACCTCCTCGCAGAGCCGCTCCAGCGAGAGCGTCGGCAGCAGCGAGACCAGGCGCTCGTAGCGCTGGCGGAAGGCGAGGAAGAGGTTGCGCTCGCCCTCCGGCGCGGTCGGCGGGGCGCCGCGCTCCAGCCCGGTGTAGATCGGCCGCTTGCCCGCCGAGCGGCGCAGCGCGACCAGGCCATCATTCGACACGCCGACGAACGGCGAGGCGAGCACCGAGACGAGCGCCTCGTCGTCATAGCGGTTGTGCAGGAGGCGCAGGTAGGCGCGCAGATCGAGCACCTGCTGCTGACCGTAGTAGTTGCGCCCGGTGCCGCGGAAGGTGCCGAGGCCCTGCTGGCGCAGCGCCTGCTCGAACAGCTCGGCGTCGGTGCCGGCGGCAAAGAGCAGGACGACGTCGCGTGCCTCGGCCTCGCCCGCGTCGACGAGGGCGCGCACCCGCCGAGCGACATGCTCGGCCTCGGCCTCGCGCCAGGCGGTGCCGCTCCCCTTGTACGACGCCTTGTCGGTGACGAGCAGCTCGACCGCGGGGCCGGCGCCGTCCGGGGCGGGTGCGAACTCGCCGGCGGCCTCAAGCGGGCGGAAATCCTCGCCGAAGTCGGGGGCGAAGAGGTGGTTGACGACCGCGAGCACCTCGGGCCGCGAGCGGTAGTTGCGCGTCAGCGCGAGCGCATCGCCGGCGGCGCGGCGGCGCTCGCGGAAGACCTGCACGTTGGCGTGGCGGAAGCGGTAGATCGACTGGAACTCGTCGCCGACAAAGAACAGCTCCTCGGCCCCGCCGGAGTCGGGGTCGTCCCAGCCCGTGATCAGGTCGACGAGCTCGCACTGGAGCCGGTTCGTGTCCTGGAACTCGTCCACGAACACCGAGCGGAAGCGCCACGCCTCGCGGCGGCGCACGTCGGGGTTGTCGCGCAGCAGGTCGCGGGCGCGCAGCTGGAGATCCTCGAAGTCGAGCGCCGACTCACGCTCCTTGGCAGCGGCGTACGCGGCGGCGAAGCGCTCGAGCAGCTCCTGCAGCAGGTCGCGGTCGCGGGCGGCACACGCATCGAGCGCTGCCTGCATGACGGCCTTGCGCAGCTCCTCGTAGGCGGCGTAGTGGACGCGGCCGGCACCGGCGGCAGCGTGCTCCTTCAGGCCCAGCAGCTCCTCGGCGACACGCTCGCGCTCGAGGAAGCCGAGCGCGCCCCGCGCGTGCTCGCGCGCGACAGCCCCCGCCTCGTCGTTCCCGGCCAGGGCCTCGGCCTCGGCACGCCAGGCCGCGACGGCGGCAGCGAGCCCCGCGTGCTCGCCCAGCTCCAGCACGAGCTCCCGCCCCGCCGAGCGCAGCCGGTCGTAGACGCCGGTCAGCATCCGGCGCAGGCTGCGCGCGCCGTAGGTGGAGAGCAGGTCGGAGCGCTCGCCCTCGCCGGCCTCCATGAAGCGGTGCAGCGCCTCCTCGAAGGCCTCGCCTTGCAGCACGAGCGCCTGGTTGCCGTCGAGCACGCGGAAGCGCGGATCGAGGCCGGCCGCGAACGGGTGTGCCTTGAGGATGCGCAGGCAGAAGCCGTGGATCGTCGAGATCCAGGCGCCGTCCAGCTCGCGTGCCAGGCCGTGCTCGCCCAGCTCCAGCAGGCGCGCACGGATGCGCGTGCGCAGCTCGCCGGCGGCGCGGTCGGTATAGGTGATGACGAGGATCGAGCCGATGTCGAGCTTGCGGTCGCGGACGGCGCGCGCGAAGCGCTCGACGAGGACGGTGGTCTTGCCGGTGCCGGCGCCGGCCGACACGAAGACGAGCCCGTCGGCGTCGATCGCGGCCTGCTGCTCGGGGTTGGGCAAGCGGCTCACTAGCGGGGGATCCGGCACATCGGCGCCTTGTCGCAGTAGGCCGGGCACTCGCCCCAGCGCGGCGCGTGCGCGACCTCGCCGCTGCGGATCGCCTTCGCGATCGTCAGCGCCAGCTCGCGGGCGCCCTCGACCTGCTTCCAGAACGTCTCCTCGTCGAGGTAGTCGTTCCGGGCGAAGCCGGGGATGCCGTCGTCCTCGGACTCGCTGCGCAGCATCCCGCGCGCCTCGCGCGTCCCCGCCAGCGCCTGGTAGACGCCGCCGAGCGGCTCGATCCCCACCAGGTCGCGCAGCACGAGCATGTAGAGCGGCACCTGCAGGCGCTTGTCGCTCTCGATCTGCCGGGCCGAGTGGACGGTCTTGCCCGACTTGTAGTCGACGACGATGCCCCGCGCGCTCCACGGGTCGACGTCGATGCGGTCGACCTTGCCGGAGGCGAACAGGCCCTCCCCCAGCTCGAGACCGCGCTGCAGCTCGGGCGCCGAGCGGTCGGTGCCGAAGCCGACCTCGAAGCGGCGCGGGACGAGCTGCCGGGGCGCTGCCGCCTCCTTGCGGACGTACTCCTCGAGATCGCGGCGCAGCGTGTGGGCCAGCTCGCGGCGCTCCAGCTCGGTCAGGTCGAGCCGCACGCCACCCGCGAGCGCACCGTCCAGGCACTCGCGTAGGAAGGCAAGGCAGGCCTCGAGCGACGTCTCGTCCGGCCGGTCGACGCCGGCGTTGCGCGGCAGGCCGGCGAAGAAGCGGTGCAGGGTCGTGTGCGCGAGGATGCCCCGCAGCAGGGCGTCCGGCTCGGCGTCGATCGACTTGGGGTCGATGACGCGGTTGAAGAACCAGATCGAGGGGCAGTCGGCGAAGTACTCGAGCTCCGTGG
>CANNRA010000221.1 GCA_947507735.1 Actinomycetota bacterium | reverse complement strand
CGGCGCTCCGATCGTAGCGCCGCCCCGCCGGCGCGGCCGCCGCCCGAGCCCGGGCTTTCGCTCGCGGCGCGCCGAGGGTAGGATGCAGCCATGCCTGCCGTGCTCCAGGACGACCCTCTCAGTACCGATGCCGGGTCTCCCACGCCTCAAGCGCACGCAGTCGCGCGGCTCCGCCGCGACGCCCCGCCTCGCTGACCCTCGCGTCGCCGAGCTCTCGGCGAACGGCCTGACCTGGATCCACCTCGACTCGCCCACGGGCACCGAGGCTGCCGAGCTGGCCACGCGCTTCGGCTGGCACCCGCTCGACCTCGAGGATGTCCTCTCGAAGCGTCAGCGGCCCAAGATCGACGACTACCCGGACGAGTACCTCTTCATCGTCCTGCACTTCCCGTTCTACGACAAGGCCGTGCAGCGCCTGAACGCCGCCGAGCTCGACGTGTTCCTCGGGCCCGACTTCCTGATCACGCTGCCGAACGTCGAGCTGCTGCCGGTGACGCGCCTCTTCGCGCGCTGCGAGGAGAACGACGCGCTGCGCGACGAGCTGTTCGCAAAGGGCTCCGGCTACCTGCTCTACCACGTTCTCGACGACCTCTTCGACTACTGCTTCCCGATCCTCGACAAGATCGGCCACAAGCTCGACCGCATCGAGGACGACATGTTCGAGGGGCGCTCCGAGGAGGTCGTGCGCGACATCTCGAACGCCAAGCAGGAGATCATCTCGTACCGCAAGATCATCAAGCCGGAGCGCTCGACGCTGCGGCTGCTGGAGCGGCGCGTCCAGAAGTTCCTGCCCCAGGATCTCGAGCTGTACTTCGACGACATCGTCGACGCGGCCGAGCGCATCTGGGACCTCCTCGATAACTACAAGGAGGTCGTCGAGGCGCTCGAGGCGACCAACGAGTCGGTGATCACGCACAAGCAGAACGACGTGCTGCGCCTGCTGACCATCATCAGCGTGACGCTGCTGCCGCTGACGCTGATCTCCGGCATCTTCGGCATGAACGTCCGCTTCCCGGGCTTCGACACCGCGTGGGCCTTCTGGGTGGTCGCGGGAACGCTGGTGTCGACGCTGGTCGGGCTGATCGGCTTCTTCCGCTGGAAGCGCTGGATCTAGGCTCGCAGCTCCCCTGGCCGAAGCGGTGCTGGCGCAGACCGAATCGGCGCAGAGTCGACCCCAAATGCCAGGGGAGGGCTACGCCGTTCCGAGGATGGCGGGAGGAGACCCTGCTGGCCACGATGCAGGCAGGTTCGCCCGCCGCAGGCGACCCCGTGTGAGCGAGGGGCTCCCCGGCTCTTCGCTCCCTCCCAGGTGAGCAGGCGGCCGAGAGGCTGCCTGCTCACCACTCCTAGGCTGGCACCAGGCGACGCGGCGACCACAGCGCGCAGAACGCCGCGCCCACCAGCGCCGCCACGCCGCACGCGGCGAACGCCCAGACGTAGGCCGACTCGGCCGGGACACGATCGCTGCCGACGGTACGCGAGGTGAGCAGCGCCGCCCCGACCTGCGCGCCGACAACGCCACCGATGGTGCGCATGACCAGGTTCATGCCGTTGGCGACGCCGAGCTCGCCCGGCCGCACCGCGTCGTTGATCAGCGACGGGATGGAACCGAAAGCGAAGGCGATGCCGATGCCGAGACCGAGCATCCCGAGCACGATCTGCAGCCCGTTGGCGTGCCAGGCGGCCAGCGCTCCGGCCGACAGGGCGAGCACCAGCATCCCGGCCGCGAGCGGCCGACGGCCGCCATGGCGCTTGGCGAACAGGCCGGCCAGCGGCGCCAGCGTGACGAGGGCGAGCGAGGTCGACACGACGTAGAGGCCCGACTCGGTGACTGTCGCGTGCAGCCCGTAGCCGAGCAAGGGCACATCGACGGCCGGGACGCCGCGCGGTGTTTGCACGAACTGCGGCACCAGGAACCAGACACCGAACAGCGCGTAGCCGAGCACGAAGGTGGTCACGTTGGTGACGAGCACCGGGCGGTGCACGAGCATGCGGACGTCCACCATCGGCGCAGCCGAGCGCAGCTCCACCCGCGCCCACGCGACGGCAAGCACGGCCGCCGCCACAAAGAGGCCGACGACGCGCCCGCCGCCCCACCCCCAGCCGTTGCCCTCGGTGATCGCGACGAGCAGGGCGAGCAACGCGCCGGCCAGCAGCAGCGCGCCCACGAGGTCGAGCGGGGTGCGCTGCACCGGCGCTGGCTCGAGGCCGAGCCGGTGCACGAGCACGATCGCGCACGCCAGCGCCGCGGCACCGATCGCGAACAGCAGCCGCCACGACCCGTGGTCGATGACGACGCCGGAGAGCATGATCCCGATCGCGCCGCCGCCGCCGCCGAGCCCCGACACGGTGGCGAGCGCGACGGCGGTGCGCCGCGGCGGGAAGTGCGCCTTGACGATCGAGAAGCAGAGCGGGATGACGGCGCCGCCGCAGCCCTGCAGCGCCCGGAAGGCGATCAGCGACCAGATGTCCCAGGCGCAGGCGGCGCCGATCGAGCCGAGCATGAAGACGAGCAGGGCGGCCTTCAGCACGCGGGCCTGGCCGAGCTGGTCGCCGAGGCGACCGACGATCGGCGTCGTGACGGCCACGGCCAGCAGGAACGACGTGAGCACCCAGGTCGACCACTCGGTGGAGGCGTGCAGGTCGCGGCGGAGCGTGGGCAGCGCGGGCACCACCATCGACTGCTGCATCGCGAAGGCGAGGACGGTGGCCGCGAGCACGAGCAGGATCACGGTGTGGCGGTCGAGGCGACGCAGCATCGGTTGCGATCCTACGGTGGACGGCGGTGTGTCTGATAGAAGCGACGGCATGACGCGGCAGCTCTGGGCACCCTGGCGACTCGAGTACGTGCAAAGCGCGGTCGAGGGCGCACCGGCACGCGACGGCTGCTTCCTCTGCGCCGCCTCGACCGAGCCGGACGCGGCGGCGCTGGTCGTGCAGCGCGGCAGCGCGGCGCTGGTGCTGCTCAACCGCTACCCGTACGCGAGCGGGCACCTGCTGGTGGCCCCGCGCCGCCATGTCGGCGCCTTCGGCGATCTCACCGACGCAGAGGCGCTGGAGATCCACCGCCTGGCGACCGCCGGGATGGCCGCGCTCGCCACCGTGTTCGGCCCCGAGGGCTACAACCTCGGCTGGAACATCGGCCGCGTGGCCGGCGCCGGGCTACCGGGCCACGCCCACCTGCACGTCGTGCCGCGCTGGAACGGCGACCACAACTTCATGCCGGTGCTCGCCGACGTGAAGGTGCTGCCCGAGCATCTCGACCTTACCCGGTCGAAGCTCGCAGCCGCCTGGCTCACGGCCTAGCGCCGCGGGGGCCCGCCGCTCGTGCGACGGGCCCCCGGAGGTCGGTGCTCCTGGTTGCGCTCGCGCTAGGCGCGTGCGGCGGGCCTACCCCCGCGACCGGTGCGCGCCGCCCGGAGGGCGGCCTTCGCCT
>CANNRA010000220.1 GCA_947507735.1 Actinomycetota bacterium | reverse complement strand
GAGGCGCCCGACCCTGCGGACGTACCGCCTGACCTCGTCGCGCTGTCCGAGCCGCCCGGCCCCTCGGCGGCAGCCCGCTCCGCGCTGCGCCGCCGGCCCAAGGTGCCCTTCACCATGCGCCGCCGCCGGCGTAGCCATGGCGGCCCGCTTGTCGTCGCTTCGGCCTTTCTTGCCCTGTTCATCGGGGTCGCCTTCGTGATCGGCTGGCTGGTGGGGAGAATGCTCCTCTGATGTCGGCCTTCGCCCTCGCCTCGACCTTCAGCTCGGTCGACGACTTCTTCAGCTCGACGACCTGGCTGGTCGGCCGCAACCTCGGCATCTTCTTCGCCGGCTTCTTCTGGCTGAGCGTCGCCTGGTGGGTGCTGCGCGACGCGCGTCGCCGGATCGAGGATCCCTGGCTCGTCGCTATCGCCACGGTCGTCGGGCTGGCGTTGCCGTTCGTCGGGGCGCTCGTCTACCTGCTGTTCCGCTCGCCCGAGCTGCTCGAGGACGTGCGCGAGCGTGAGCTGGAGATCCGGGCGATGGAGGAGCGGCTCGGCCGCCGCCTGCTGCACTGCCCGAAGTGCCGCGCCGAGGTCGAGCAGTCGTTCCTCGTCTGCCCGATCTGCACCACCCGGTTGAAGCGCGCCTGCCGTGGCTGTCACGCCCCGCTGGAGCCGCTCTGGCAGGTCTGCCCGCACTGCGAGAGCCCTGCCGACCTGTCGGCTGCCGGTTACGAGTAGCCTTTTCGTCATGGCCATTGAACGCACACTCGTCCTCGTCAAGCCCGACGGCGTCCGCCGCGGCCTCTCCGGGGAGATCGTCGCCCGCTTTGAAGCGCGCGGCCTGAAGCTCCGGGGCGCACGCCTCACCAAGATCTCGAAGGCTCAGGCGCAGAAGCACTACGCCGAGCACAAGGCCCGCCCGTTCTTCGGCGAGCTCGTCGAGTTCATCACCTCCGGCCCCGTGCTGGCACTGGCGCTCGAGGGCGAGTCGGCAATTCTCGCCGTCCGCACCATGATGGGCGCCACGAACCCGGTGAACGCCGCTCCCGGCACCATCCGCGGCGACTTCGCCCTCCTGATGGGTGAGAACATCATCCACGGCTCGGATTCGAAGGAGAGCGCGAAGCACGAGCTCGCCATCTTCTTCCCCGATGGCCTCATCTGATCCAGACACAGCCGGTGGCTTGACCGAGTCTGCGCGGGCGAACCGCGCGTTCTGGGACGGCTACTCCACCGAGTACCAGGCACTGCACCACGAGGCCCTGGGCGGCGATCCCGCCTGGGGCCTCTGGCGCACGCCCGACGCGCAGCTCGGCGTGCTCGGTGATGTCGCAGGGCTCGACGTGCTCGAGCTCGGCTGCGGCGGCGCGCAGTTCTCGCTGCAGCTGGCGGCCCGTGGCGCTCGCGTCACCGGCCTCGACAACTCCGAGGCGCAGCTCGCCCACGCCCGTGCGTTGCAGGAGCAGTTCGGCCTCAGCTTCCCGCTCGTCCATGGCCAGGCCGAGCAGCTGCCCTTCCCCGCTGAGAGCTTCGACCTCGTCTTCAACGATTTCGGTGCCGCGACCTTCGCCGATCCGCTGCCGATGATCCCCGAGATCGCCCGCGTCCTGCGCCGCGGCGGCCGCCTCGCCTTCGCCCATGCCTCGCCGCTCGACTGGCTCTGCTTCGACGACGATGCCGATGCCTGGGGGTCGAAGCTGCTCCACCCGCTCTTCGGCATGCGCAGCGAGACCGACACCGCCGGCACGGTCGCTTTCAATCTCTCGCACGGCGAGTGGATCCGCCTCTTCACCTCGTGTGGCCTGCAGATCGAGCGCCTGGTCGAGTGGCAGCCCGCCCCGGACGCTGTCAGCACCTACCGCGACGAGCCGACCTGCGCCTGGGCACGCCGCTGGCCGATCGAGGAGATCTGGGTGGTGAGCAAGCCGTGAGCGGCCCCGGACGTGACCCCGCGACCACCCCCGCCTCCGACAGCGCGGCCGATGCCGTCGCCAACCGCGAGGCCTGGAACGCAAAGGCGCCCGACTACGCGGAGGCCGGCCGGCGCGCCTGGTCGGGCGAGCGGCCGCCATCGTGGGGTCTCTGGCACCAGCCCGAGAGCGAGCTCAACGTGCTCGGTGACGTGCGCGGGCTCGACGTGCTCGACTACGGCTGCGGCACCGGCTACTGGTCGGCCTGGCTGACGCGGGCCGGCGCGCGCGTCACCGCCTTCGACAACGCGCCGGAGCAGCTCGCCACCTGCCGACGCTTCCAGGACGAGTTCGGCATCGCCTTCCCGATCCAGCTCGCCTCGGCCGGACAGCTCGACCCGGAGCGCTTCCGCGACGCGAGCTTCGACCTGATCCTCTCCGAGTACGGAGGCCTGACCTGGGCCGACCCGTACGCCACCCTGCCCGAGTGCGCGCGCCTGCTGCGCCCCGGTGGCCGGCTCGCCTTCCTCAAGATCTCGACGCTGCTCGAGGTCTGCTGGCCGCTCGGCAGCGCGGTTGCCGGAGACGAGCTGGTCCTGGACTGGTTCGGTCTGCACCGGCTGGTCGAGCCGGCAGACAGCTCGGTTGCCTTCGATCTGCCCCCCGGCGAGTGGATCCGGCTCTTCCGCGAGCACGGCCTCGTGGTCGAGAGCCTGCGCGAGCTGCGGCCGCCGGCCGACGCCGCGCCGAGCCGGCACGCGTTCGTCATGCTCGACTGGGCGCGGCAGTGGCCGGCCGAGGAGCTGTGGACGGTGCGCAAGGCATGAACGTGCCCGGCGTCTCCCGCGGCTTCAACGGCCGCCGCCCCGGCCGCCGGCCCGACCGCCCCGTGCTGTGGCTCGCCTCGACCTCGCCGCAGCGCACGAAGATCCTCCACCAGCTGGGCGTGCTGCACCAGATCGTGCCGCCGACCTACGTCGAGGACGACCCGCATGACGCCGACCCGGTCGAGCTGGTGCTGCGCCACGCCCAGGGCAAGGCGCGCTCGGTGTGGCGCGAGGGTGGAGTGGTGCTCGGGGTGGATACGACGGTCGCGCTGAACGGCCGCATCTACGCCAAGCCGGCCGACCGCGCCGATGCAGCCGCGATGCTCGGTGCACTGCAGGGCGCAACGCACGAGGTCGTGTCGGGCCTGTGCCTGATCGGCAACGGCTGGGAGGAGCTGCACCACGCCACGACGCGCGTCACCTTCCGCCCGCTGACCGCCGAGGAGATCGAGCGCTACCTCGACCTGCAGGAGTGGGAGGGCCGGGCCGGCGCCTACGCCATCCAGGGCAAGGGAGCGGCGCTCGTCGAGCAGATCGACGGCGACTACCTCAACGTGGTCGGGCTGCCGGCGGCCCTGCTCGTGCGCATCCTGGCGCAGCGGGCGCCGGGCGCGACGCCGCTCGGCTAGGCGCCCGGCCCGGCCAGGCTCAGCTCAGCGCGATCAGCACGACGCCGGCCAGCACGACGGCGACTCCGCACCAGCGTCGCGGCGTCACCTGCTCCTTCAGG
>CANNRA010000219.1 GCA_947507735.1 Actinomycetota bacterium | reverse complement strand
GCCGCCGCCGACACCTCCGGCACGGCCCCCGCCCCGGCCCCTGCCGACCCGGCCTAGCTAGTAGCGGTCAGCGGGCGGCGGCTGCGACGCATCGTCGCCGCCGTACCCGTCGGTCTCGCGCTCCAGCAGGAAGCGCGAGAGCTCCGCGGCGAGCGCCTCGCCGGTGGGGAGGTTGGAGAAGAGACCGCCCTCGTCCAGCTCGTCGCGATCGCCAGCGCTGTCGTCATCGTCGTCATCGTCCTCGCCGTACGCATCGGTGCGCTGCTCGAGCTCCTCGACGTACTGCAGCGTCTCCGTGTCACCCGAGACGGCGTCAGACACCTGGCGCACGTACGCCTGCGAGGCGGTGCGCAGCTCCTCGAGGTCGATCTCACCGTTGAGCAGCTCGGCGAGTCGCTCACAGAGGGCGAGCGCGGCGCGCGGGCTCGGCGTCATCGACACGTAGTGCGGCACCGCAGCCCACAGGCTCGCCGACGGGATGCCCGCCTCGCGGAACGCGTCATGGAGCACGCCGACGATGCCGGTCGGGCCCTCGTAGCGCGACTGCTCGAGCTTCAGCTGCTCGACCAGCTCGACGCTGCTCGCGGTGCCCGACACCGGCGCGGGCCGCGTGTGCGGCACGTCCGCGAGCAGGGCGCCCAGCGAGATCACCATCTCCACGCCGAGCTGCTGCGCCAGGCCGACGATCAGCCCGTTGAAGGTGCGCCAGCGCAGGCTCGGCTCGATGCCCATCAGCAGGATCACGTCGCGGCCCAGGCTCTCAACATGCGCGTGCAGGAACTCGTTCTCCGGCCACTCGATCTTGCGTGTCAGGCCATCCACGAGCGTCACCTGCGGGCGCGTCGCCTGGAAGTCGTAGAAGTTCTCGGGATCGATGTCCGCGAAGCGCTCGGCGTTCCAGTGGCGCGCCAGGAAGCCGGCGGCGATCGTCGCGCCCTGGCCCCCGTCGTTCCAGCCGCGGAAGGCCGTGATCAGGACGGGGCGCTCGAGCGAGGGAAGCGTCGAGATGCGCAGCTCAGCGTCCATCGGCTCAGTCTAGTGGCGTGACACCGGCACGCGTCAGCGACGCGCGAGCAGACGACCGAGCGGCCCGGTCAGCGGGCGCGTCTCGAGCGTGGAGGGCCGCCAGAGCGACCCCACGAGCCACGACGTCCAGGCCCAGATCAGGCCGGCGATGGCGACGTGGATCAGCACCTGCCACCAGGGCAGGCCCTCGCGGTACTGCACCTCACCGACGGCCATCTGCCCGCCGAGCAGCACGAGCAGCCCGAGCGACGAGAGCAGCAGGCGCGCGGTGGTGGCACGCCGGAGGAAGAGGAAGACGATCAGACCCGCGAAGACGACGCCGTAGACGGCGGTCGCACGGACGTGGATGTAGACGGTGCCCTCGACCGTGAAGAGGCGGCGCACGTCGTTGCTGGCACCGGGGTGCGGGCCCGACGCGGTGGAGATGGCACCGGTAACGAACAGCACGGTGGCGGCGAGCGAGAGCAGCAGGCCGAGTCGGCGGACGAGCAGCGGCACGAGCGGCGGCACGGCGCCGTGCTCCTGGCGCCGGGACTCGAGCGCGACGTGGATCGCCACCGCGAGCAGGATGAGCGTCAGCAGGAAGTGCGACATCACCGCCACCGGGTGGAGCCCCGTCAGCACGGTGATGCCGCCGAGCGGGATCTGCGCGACCGTGCCGAGCGCCACCAGGCCGGTGCTGCGCACGACCCAGCGCGGCAGGCCCTTGGTACGGCGCGCCGCCAGCCAGGCGATGATCGAGAAGATGATCGCGCCGAGCGCGAGCATGCGGTTCGAGAACTCGATGATCGGATGCCAGGTCTTCGCCTCGGTCGGCACGGGCAGCTGGCCGCAGCGCGGCCAGTTGTCGCAACCCATCCCGGAGCCGGTCAGGCGCACGATGGCACCGGTTGCCACCACCAGGTAGAGCCAGAAGACCGCCGCGTAGATCGACCGGCGGTAGCCGACGATGCTCACCTCGCGGCGGCGGAGATCACCGAGCTTTCCGAGGGCGCCGTTCACCTTGCCCGAGTGTAGTGACGAAGCGCCACCCGGGGTCGCCCCAGGCGCACACCGGCGCCGCGCCTACGCGCAGACGGGCGGGCGGCGCAGGTGCCAGTCGGTCACCTGCTGGTAGGCGTGGGCGAGGCGCAGCACGACACCGTCCTCGAGCGGCCGTCCGGCGAGCTGCAGGCCGAGCGGCAGGCCACCCTCCGAGAAGCCGCAGGGGATCGACACGGCGGGCATCCCGGTGACGTTCCAGGGCGGCGTGAAGGTGCCGACCGAGGGGACGTAGGGCAGCGTGCGCCCGTCCACCTCGACCTCGCTGCAGCCGAGCGGCCACGCCGGGTACGGGACGGTCGGCCCGGCGATGATGTCCACCCCGGTCGCGCGCAGCGCGGCGGCAACGTCGCTGCGGTAGCGCTCGCGCAGGCGCTGGGCACGGATGTAGTCGGGGGCGGGGAGCGCCTGGCCCATGCGGATCAACGGCCGGATCCACGGGCCGAGGTCGTCAGGGCGCTCGCGCGCCTCGACGCGGACGATGTCGGCGAGGTCGGCGGCCATCAGCGCGACGGCGATCGGCCAGGCGTCGAGCATCCTCGGCAGCACGATCTCGACGACGCGGCAACCGAGCCCCTCCAGCACGCGGATCGCCTGGGCGACCGCAGCCGCCTCCTCGCGCCCGACGAAGTCATCGGGGTGCGGCACCGGCACGCCGACGACGAGGCCGGCGACCGGCAGGTCGAGCCCCGCGGCGAAGTCGACGGCAGGCTCGCGCAGGCTGGACGGGTCGCCGCGGTCGTGGCCGGCCATGGCCGTGAGCAGGAGCGCCGCGTCGCGCGCGGTGCGTGTCATCGGGCCGACCGTGTCGAGGCTCCACGAGAGCGGCACGACGCCGGTGCGCGGCACCAGCCCGTAGGTGGGCTTGAGCCCGGTGATGCCACAGGCGTGGGCGGGCAGGCGGATCGAGCCGCCCGTGTCCGAGCCGAGCGCCGCGGGCACGATGCGCGCCGCCACGGCCGCCCCCGACCCCGACGAGGAGCCGGCGCAGGCGCGGGTCAGATCCCACGGGTTGTGCGGGTCGCCCCAGTCGGGATGACCCATGCCACCGGCGAGCTCGTGCATGTGCGTCTTGCCGATGAGAACGGCACCGGCCGCAGCGAGGCGCTGCGCGACCACGGCATCGGCGGCCGGAACGCGGTCGCGGAAGATGCGCGCGCCCGCGGTGGTGGCGATGCCCGCCGTGTCAACGTTGTCCTTGTAGGCGACAGGCACGCCGTGCAGCGGCCCGAGCGTGGCGCCGGCTGCGCGCTGCGCGTCGAGGGCGCGGGCACGGGCGAGCGCCTGCTCGCGCGTGATCAGCATGAAAGCGTTGAGCTGCGGCTGGAGGCGCTCCGCCGCGTCGAGGGCAGCGGTGACGAGCTCGACGGCGGACGCCTCGCCCGCACG
>CANNRA010000218.1 GCA_947507735.1 Actinomycetota bacterium | reverse complement strand
GCACGAGGCTGCCCGCGGTCTCGACGTCGCCCGCGCCGACGGTGAGGATCGCATCGCCGGGGCGGGCCTGCCGGGCCAGCCAGCGAGCGCCGTCGGCCAGGGCGGGCGTCCAGGCGAGCGGCATCCCCGGGCGCGTCTCGGCGACCGCGGCGACGACCAGCTCACCCGTCACGCCGGGCAGCGGCTGCTCGCGCGCCGGGTAGATCTCGGTGACGGCGACTGCGTCGGCAGCGGCGAGCGCCACGCCGAAGCAGTGAGCCAGGTGCAGCGTGCGCGAGAAGAGATGCGGCTGGAAGAGGACGAGCACGCGGGCGAAACCGGCGTCGCGGGCGGCGGCGATTGTCGCGGCGACCTCGGTCGGGTGGTGGCCGTAGTCGTCGATCACCGTCACGCCGCGCACCTCGCCCTTGCGGTCGAAGCGGCGGCCGGCGCCGCGGAAGCGGGCGAGCACCGGGGCCGCCTCCTGGCGCGGTACGCCGGCCAGCTCCAACGCTGCGAGAGCCGAGGCGGCGTTGCGCCGGTTGTGCTCGCCCGGGATCGCCAGGGCGAGGTCGACGGGCGGCAGCTGCCAGCCGCGAATCGCGTGCGGCGCCCGAGCGAGCCAGCGCTCGAACAGCTCCTCCACCTCCGCGAGCGAGGCGAACTCGGTGTGGTGATCGAGATCGAGGTTGAGGACGACGGCCACGTCGGGCGCCAGCTGCTCGAGCGAGCGGTCGGACTCGTCACCCTCGGCCACGAGCCAGCCGGCGCCCGCCCCGGCGTTGCCACCGAGCTGGGGCACGATGCCGCCGATGATGAAGGACGGGTCGCGGCCTGTCTCGGCGAGCACGAAGGCGATCATCGAGGAGGTCGTCGTCTTGCCGTGCGCACCCGCGACGACGATCGACGGGCCCGCAGCGACGAGCTCGGCGAGGAAGACGCCACGGGGCGTTCCCTGCGCCTGACCGGCGTAGGCGGTGCCGACGACGACCTCCCAGCCGGGAGGCGGCGGCGACGGCTCGGGCGCTACGACAACCGGCGCCCCGGCCGCGCGGAGCGCCTCGAGGTACGGCGTCTCGTTGCGATCCCAGCCGCCGACCTCTGCCCCACGCGCCCGTGCAACGAGCGCATAGGCGCTGAGGCCCGCCCCGCCGATACCGACGAACCAGACGCGACGGCCTGCGAGTGGCAGCACAGGAGCGCTACCCGGCAAGCGCGATCAGCTCCTCGGCGATTGCGGCAGCAGCGCCCGGCCGCGCCTCACGCAGCATTCCTGCGCGCAGCGCGGCGAGCCTCGCCGGATCGGCAAGCAGCTCCCGCACGAGCGCCGGCACGCGGGCCAGCTCGGACTCGGGGACGAGCATCGCACCGCCGCCCTGCTCGAACCAGCGCGCGTTCTTCGTCTGATGGTCGGCGGTGGCGTGCGGGTAGGGCACGAGGATTGCCGGGACACCCGCCGCAGCAACCTCCCACACCGAGCCGCCGGAGCGGGCGATGGTCAGATCGCTGGCCGCAAGCGCGGCGCCGAAGTCGTTGGTGAAGGCGATGAGGCGGTAGCCGGGGCGAGACACGCGCGGCGCGAGGGCGGCGAAGTCGCGCTCGCCGCAGAGGTGGAGCACGGCCACGCCCGCGTCCTCCGCGAATGCCTCGATCACGAGCTCGTTGAGCGCCCGGGCCCCCTGGCTGCCGCCGAACACGAGCAGGACGGGGCCGGCCGCGGGCAGGTCGAACAGCGCGCGGGCCTCGGTGCGTGACACTGCAGCCGCCTGCGAGCGCGCGGGGATCGGGCGACCGAGCACGCGCACCTTCGGGCCGTCGACGCCAGCGACCGGGAAGGCAAGGAAGAGCCGTCGAGCAAACGGCGCTGCAAGCCGGTTGGCGAGGCCGAGCTCCGCGTCGGCCTCGGTGAGCGCCGCGGGGATGCCGCGCAGGCGGGCGGCGAGCACCATCGGCCCGGCAACGTAGCCGCCGCCCCCGAGCACGACATCCGGCTGCCGCCGCGCGAGGATGCGCAGGCAGGCAAACGGCGAGGCGGCTGCGGTCAGCAGCGCGCGAGCGAGCTTCAGCCCGGGCCGCCGCGGGAAGCCCGAAATGCGAAACCCGTCGAAGGCGATGCCTGCCTCAGGAACGAGACGCGCTTCGACGCGATCCGGCGACCCGGCCCACGTCACGTGCACGCCGCGCTGCTGGAGCGCTTCGGCGATCGCCAGGGCTGGCAGGACGTGTCCAGCTGTCCCCCCGGCTGCGATCAGGCACCTCAACGGTCTTCTCTGCAACGTCATGGCTCCTGGCAATGTTAAGGAGGACGCCTACGGACAGCAGCGTGACGATGAGCGCGGTGCCACCGTAGGACAAGAGCGGGAGGGGCACGCCGGTGAGCGGCGCGAGGCCCATCACGGCGGAGAGATTGAGTGCAGCCTGCCCGCAGACGAGCACGGTGAGGCCGGCAGCAAGACGCTTGCCGAACGGATCCTTACAGGCGAGAGCGATGCGGAAGCCGGCGTAACCGAACAGCAGGAAGCCGACGATCACGGCGACGGAGCCGACCAGGCCGAGCTCCTCGCCGATGATGGCGAAGATCATGTCGGTGTGTGACTCGGGGAGGTAGAAGATCTTCTGGACACCGTTGCCGAGGCCGACGCCGAAGATGCCGCCGGAGCCCATGCCGATCATCGCCTGCACGGTCTGGAAGCCGGCGCCCTGCGGGTCACCCCACGGGTCGAGGAAGCTGAAGACGCGAGCGCGACGGTACGGCTCGTACCAGACGGACAAGGCGCCGGCGGCAAGCGTGATCGTGAGGGCGATCACGAGCGGGCGCAGCGCGGTGCCGGCGACCAGCAGCATGCCGGCGACCATCACGACCAGCGAGATCGTGGTGCCGAGGTCGGGCTGGAGGAGCAGCAAGCCTGCGAAGAGACCGATGACGAGGCCCCAGGGCCGGGCAAGCTCGCCGAGGGTCTGCGGGGCGCGCCGGCGGGAGAGCAGCGTCGCCGCCCAGATGGCAACGGCGAGCTTCGCGAGCTCCGAGGGCTGGAAGACGAACGGGCCGAAGCCGATCCAGCGGCGCGCGCCGTTGACGACGTTGCCCATGACGAGCACGGCGAGCAGCAGCAGCAGCGAGCTGCCGATCAGCGCAGGCGAGAGAGCGCGCAGCTTGCGGTAGCTGAGGCACGAGAGCGCGATCATCCCGACGACGCCGATGACGGCGGAGATGCCCTGCCGCATCAGGAAGAAGGTCGGGTTGCCGCTGCGCACGGTGGCCGACCCGGAGGTGGCACTGAACACCATGACGAGGCCGAAGGCGAGGAGCGCCAGCGTCACGAGGACGAGCAGGTTCAACTCGACGCGGGACTTCACCGGTTCAGGTTCGACACGAGCCGGCGGAACTCCTCGCCGCGGTGCTCGAAGTTGTCGAACTGGTCGAAGCTGGCGCAGGCGGGCGTGAGCAGCACGATGTCGCCAGGGTCGGCGGCGGCGCGGGCTGCCGCGAGCGCTGCTTCGAGGGTGCCGGGGCGTGTCCAGGCGACGCCCGCCGCGTCGAGGGCGGCGGCGAGCTGGCCGGCCGCCTCACCGATCAG
>CANNRA010000217.1 GCA_947507735.1 Actinomycetota bacterium | reverse complement strand
TTCCTCCTCGAAATTGTGTTGTCGAACTAGAGAACGGAGCCGGTGGCGCCCAGGGCGGCCTCGGCGAGAGCGCGGCGCGTTGCCGGATCGCGCATCAGCGTGCGCGTGACGACCGGGCGGACGCCCAGCGCGGCGACGGCGGAAGTGTCATCGGCGTCCTCCTCGTCCAGCACCAGGGCATCGATCAGGCCGGTGTAGCAGCCTGCGACATGCGCGGCGCTCGTGCCACCGGCGAGCCGCGTCAGCATGCGGTCGGCCGGGCCCTTGATCGCCTTGCCGCCGATCAGCGGGCTGACAGCGACGCAGGGCACCGTGCGCGCACGCACCGCCTCGCGAATGCCGGCGACCGCGAGGATCGGCTCGATCGAGACGTACGGGTTGCTCGGCGTGATCAGCAGCAGGTCGGCGGAAGCGATCGCTTCGAGGACACCGGGCGCCGCAGTTGCCGCGTGCGGCGAGACGCCGTCGGCGGCCAGGTAGCGGAGGCCGTCCACGTCATCCTCGTGACGCCGCGCGACGAACCACTGCTGGAACGGGAAGCTGCCGGCAGGCGTGTCGACCCAGGTGCGCAATGCGCCGTCGGTGGCGGGCAGCAGCGTCAGGTCGAGCCCGAAGCCCCGGGTGATGCGCACCATCACCGACGAGAGCGGCTCGCCCTTACGCAAGGCCTCGGTGCGGTAGAGGTGCAGCCCGATGTCGCGGTCGCCGAGCAGGAACCAGGTGTCGCCGCCGAGCTGCGCGACCGTATCGAGCGCGCGCCACGCCTCGTCGGCACGGCCCCAGCCGCGCTCGGCATCGCCAGCACCGCTCAGCGTGTAGAGCACCGTGTCGATATCGGGCGAGATGTGCAGCCCGAGCAGCTCCAGGTCGTCACCGACGTTGCCGATCACCGTGATGTCGCTCTGCGGCAGCACGTCGATCAGACCGCGCAGGAAGCGGGCGCCACCGACCCCACCGCTGAGGACGGTCACTTTCACGACGGCACCGCCGAGATCGCCGCGCGCGTGTGGGCGCCGACGCGGTCGCGCAGCAGCTCCAGCTGGTCGACGGTGTCGACGTCGGTACGGAGGTTGGCGAGGTCGACCGCGACGGCCTCGGCACCGAGCGAGGCGGCATGCGAGCGGAAGCGGGCGGCGCTGCCGGGGCCGTAGAGCTGGGCGAAGAGATCCGGGCGCGAGAGGCCCAGGGCGTTCGTGGTGCCGTCGCTGGCCTCGACCAGCGCCATGCCACCCGCCGGGACAGCACAGGCGAGGGCGAGCAGGTCGGCGGGCTCGGCACACGGCAGGTCGGCGTTGACGATCAGCGCGACACCCTGGCCGAGCGACGCGAGCGCTGCGGTCACAGCTGCGCCCTGGCCGCCACCCGGGTCACCGACGGTGCGCGCGCCCATCTCCTCGGCGAGGTCACGGGCGGCAGCGTCGTTCGTCACGACGACCGTCGGCGCCGAGGCGAGACAGGCCTCCAGGACGTCCGCCAACATCGCCAGCGCGATTGCCGCGCGAGCCTCCTCGGACACCGCGGCGAGGCGCTGCTTGCCACCTGGCCCGCGGAACGGTACGACGATGGTCGCCATGGGACGAGAGAGGGTACCTGCGGAGGGATCAGCCGGGAGCGGCAGCGGAGCCGCCTAGAAGCGGCCGCGCTGCACGGAGCCAGGCCCCGTGGTAACCCACTCCTGCAGCTCGAACCAGTGGCTCTGCCGCAGGGCGTCGGCGACGCGTGGATCCGTGTGCGCCGCGTTGAAGACGTTGTGCTCCAGATCGCAGCAGATCTCGAGCTCGGTCAGCGGGCACGCGGGCATCGCCGCGAGCGCGTCGCCGGGGAGCTTCGCCTCGTCCACGGTGAAGTGCTTGAACTGGAGATCGGGTGCGATCTCCATCAGGGTCGGCCAGTCATCACAGGTGCGAACGGTCATCGAGAGTGAGTTCCTCCGGTCGCGGCGATCTCCTGCATCGACCAGGAGCCTTCCAGGCGCAGCGCGCCCTTCCCCTCGCTCCGCGGATGAGCGACGAACTCCACCGCATCGTCCAGCAGGTGGTACCACGACCCACCCTCGCCGGCGGCCAGGCCGAAGCGCAGGCGGAAGACGCCATCGCTCACCGGCAGGCTGTCCACGGCGAGCCGGAACAGGCGCTCGCCCGGCTCCTCGCGCCAGCCGAGCTGCCCCGTGTCCTCGCCGCCCGCTGCGAGCAGCAGGCCCGTCGCGTCGTGCAGCTCGTAGGCAAGCCACGGCGCTGGCAGAGCCTGCTCGGCCTCGACGCGCACCTCGATCACGGCAGGCTCGCCGGCCAGGAACGCCTTGCGCTCCTCGCCCTCGGCGCCAAGCACGCGCACCGCACGGATGTGCGCCTCGCCGCTGCCCCACTCGCGCAGGCCAGCGGCAGCCTCCGCGGGATTGCGCTCGGCGGCGAGCTGCTGCTGGTAGACGGTGAGCGCCGCCTGGGCGTTGCCATCGATCACGACCTGGCCCTGGCGCAGCAGCACGGCGCGCTCGCAGAGGCGCTCGACGGCGGCCGCGTCGTGCGAGACGAAGACGATGGTGCCGCCCCGCTGCTTGAACTCGGCGACCTTGCGGAAGCACTTGCGCTGGAACTCCTCGTCCCCGACGGCGAACACCTCGTCCAGCAGCAGGATGTCGGCCTGGATGTGCGCGGCAACGGCGAAGCCGAGGCGCATCACCATCCCCGACGAGTAGGTGCGCACGGGCAGGTCGATGAAGCGCTCGAGCTCGGCGAAGGCGACGATCTCGTCCATCGCCTCGTCGATCGTGCGCCGCGCCAGGCCGTGGATCGAGCCGTTGAGGTAGACGTTCTCGCGCCCGCTGAACTCGGGGTGGAAGCCGGCGCCGAGCTCGAGCAACGAGCCGACGCGCCCGCCCACCTCGACCCGGCCGCTGGACGGCTGGATGATGCCGCTGACGATCCGGAGGAGGGTCGACTTGCCGGAGCCGTTGCGCCCGACGAGCGCCACCGCCTCGCCCGGCTCGACCGAGAAAGACACATCCGTGAGCGCCTGCACGTCCCTGCCGCTGTCGCGGCCAAGGCTGACCGCCAGCTCCTTGAGCGAGCGGGTCGCCTTGTCGTGGACGCGGAAACTCCGCGAAACGTGCTCGATGCGGATCGCGCCCGCGGGAACGGTCATGGGGCGAGGGTACCGGGGACGGCCCTAGGCCGGCGCGAGGTCGCGCCCCGTGACCGACGACACCCCGAAGCGCTCGACGGCGGAGTCGCGGCCGTGCTCGAGCGGCTTTGCAGCGGCGATCACCGCGGAGAAGAGCTGCACTCCCAGCTCGGCAGCAGCGAGTGGGCCGTCGGCGTCGAGGTCGAAGATTGCCGTCACGGAGGCGTCGTCGTTGAGTCCCATGTGCAGGTTGCGCAGGGCGGGAACGGCGTAGGCGGCAGCTGCAAGCCGGTCGAGGAAGGCCGGATCGGCAGAGCCTGGCACCGTGACGATCTCAAGCGCATACGTGTTCACTCGATGATCCCTCGCTTCCGGAGTTCGGAGAGCAATCGACCTCGCCACACCTGGCCGGACGGAGTGCCCGGAAGGGTGTAGACGGTGT
>CANNRA010000216.1 GCA_947507735.1 Actinomycetota bacterium | reverse complement strand
TCGGAGACGGCGCTCGAGCTGGCCCGCCGCCTGGCGGCCGACCCGCGCGTCGAGCAGGTGCGCTACCCCGGGCTCGACCCCGACCCGGTGGCCGCCCGCTACCTGCGCGGCGGCTTCGGCCCGCTGCTCAGCTTCGATGTCGTCGGCGGCGGCGAGGCGGCGCAACGCGTGGAGGCGGCGACCCGGCTGATCGCCAACGCCACGAGCCTCGGCGGCGTCCACTCGACAATGGAGACGCGCCGCCGCCACGAGGGCGACCGCGTCCCGCCCGGCCTGGTGCGGCTCAGCGTCGGCCTGGAGCACATCGAGGATCTCTGGACAGACCTCCAGCAGGCGCTCGCCCACGCCTGACCCTGCCAGACCCGGCGTCGTCAGCAGACGGCCGCGATACCCTCACCGCAACGTGATTTCCATGAGCGGGGCGACAGTGAGGGTCGTGACCATCGTCGCCGCACAGGCGGCGGCTGCCATCACCTGGGCGCTGCTCCCCCCTGGCGTTGCCGCCGACTGGCTGCAGGCCGCCTTCGCACCCGCGGCAGCGACGATCGTCGCCTGGGGCCTGCGTAGCGCGGTCGGGCCCGGGCGCCGCGGCTGGGTTCTGCTGCTCGGTGCGCTCGTCGCGCTGTCGGCCGCCGGGCTCCTGGCGGTGCTTGACGAGCGCGGTGCGATCGCGGTCGCCGCGTGGGTCGCCCCGGCGATCCGGCTGGGTGGGCCGCTGCTCGTTCTCGCTGCCATGGGCTACGTCGCCTGGGTGCGCGGCCAGGTGCGCGACCGCGGGGCGCTGATCGAGGCGACGATCGTCGCCATCACGCTGTTCTCGGTGCTCTGGGTCGCCGTGGTGCGAGAGGCGCTCACCTCGCAACAGCCGGCGACGCCCGTCGAACTGACGGTCGCCGGATCGGCGCTCTACCTACTGGCCGCCGCCGTCGCGACCTCGGTGTTCTTCACGCCCGGACGGCAGCAGCCCGGCGTCCTGCTGTGCCTCGGCTCGACGTTCGTGCTCTTCGCGGGCTCGGTGCTGGACGGCTGGCGGCTCGTCGGTGGCGCCGTCGACGCGGTCGCCCTCTCGCTGCTCGCGGGGGCCGCGCTGTTCCCGCGGATCGGCCCGGGGCCCCGGGGTGAGCCTGCACGCCCGGGCAGCACGGGTGGTGGCTCGCTGTCGCCGCTGCACCTTGTCGCCCTGACGCTCGTCTCGGTCGTGCCGACCGTCATCCTGATCGCGCGGGCCGCCGAGGGAATCGCGCAGAGCGAGGTGGCGGCATACGGGACCTGTGCCGTCCTCGTCACGCTCGCCACGCTGCTGCGCACCGCCTGGCTGGTGCGGGCAGGCCGCCGCGCCTTCGCGCGCGAGGCGATCCTTCGCCACGCGGCGAGCGCCCTCGCCGCGTCGCAGCAACGCGAGGCAATCCACCGCGCCGCCGTCGACAACGCCCTCGCCTTCATCGACGATCCGCGCGCCCGCTCAACCCTCTCGCTGATCGGTCACGAGGGCATCACCGTGGTTGCGGCTGCCGGGTTCGAGAGCGAGCGCATCGTCGGGCTGGAGTTGCCGCGCGGGTCGCTCGAACTTGTGCGCCGGGCCGCCGGCCAGGCGTCGATCGAAGTCAACGCATCGCTCCTCCCCACCGCCGGGCTCATCTCCGGCGAGGATCCGGTGACCTTCTTCCCGCTCGTCGTCGGCGGTGCCGAGTTCGGCCTGCTCGGTATCCGCACCACGCGCCCGCTGCCCGCCGACGAGCGCTCCGCCCTCGAGGGGCTCGCCGCGCAGGTCGCGCTCGCCCTGGACGGACTGCTCCAGGCCGAGGAGTCGGCGAACATGCGGGTCGAGCACCGCTTCGGGGCGCTCGTCCGCCACGCCTCCGACCTCGTCACCCTCGTGGACGAGCGGATGCAGGTGCGCTACCAGAGCCCGTCGATCGAGACGGCGCTCGGCTGGACGGTCGACGAGGTCGCCGGCCGCACGCCGCTCTCGCTGATCCACCCTGACGACCGCTCGCGCATCCTCTTGCACTGGCGCCAGGTCGCCGCGGTCCCGGGCACGCATTCCCCTGTGGACTTCCGCGCCCGCACCCGCAAGGGCGACTGGGTAACCGTCGAGACAATCGCCAACAACCTGCTCGACGATCCGGAGGTGCGCGGCATCGTCCTGACGAGCCGCGACATCTCCGAGCGCCGGCACCTCGAAACACGGCTTGCCCACCAGGCGTTCCACGACGAGCTGACCGGCCTCGCCAACCGCGCCCTCTTCAACGACCGCGTCGCCCACTCGCTGGCCGTGGCCGACCGCGAGTCACGGTCGGTGGCCGTGCTCTTCCTCGACCTCGACGACTTCAAGGAGGTCAACGACAGCCTCGGCCACCAGGCAGGCGACGCGGTGCTGATCGAGGCCGCCCAGCGCATCGAGACCTGTCTGCGCCAGGGCGACACCGCCGCCCGCCTCAGCGGCGACGAGTTCGGGATCCTGCTGGAGCGTGCGACCCGCGAGAGTGCAACCTCGGTGGCCGAGCGGGTGCTGGAGCAGCTGCGCGAGCCGATCACGATCATCGGCAAGGAGCTATTCGTGCGCGGCAGCATCGGCATCGCGCTCTCGCCCGCCGACGGCGACAGCGCTGAGGAGCTGCTGCGTAACGCAGACACCGCGATGTACCGCGCGAAGGGCGCCGGCAAGAGCTCGTTCGCGCTGTTCCAGGAGAGCATGCACCATGCCGCCCTCGAACGGCTCGAGCTGCGCAGCGAGCTGGAGGGGGCCACCACGCGCGGCGAGATGTCGCTGCACTACCAGCCGATCTTCGATCTTGGCAGCGGCGCCGTTGCCGGCTTCGAGGCGTTGCTGCGCTGGGCGCATCCGACCCGCGGCAGCATCCCGCCCGCGGCGTTCGTGCCGCTGGCCGAGGAGACGGGCACCATCGTCCAGCTCGGCGCCTGGGTGTTCGAGACCGCCGTCGAGCAGCTCGCTGCGTGGGACCGCAGCTGGCCCGACCAGGCCGGGAAGCTGTGGCTGAGCGTGAACCTCTCGACGCGGCAGCTCGCCGAGCCGTCGCTGCCAGGAACGATTGCCGCGGCGATCAGAGCGACCGGTGTCGCCCCGGAACGGCTGATCGTCGAGGTCACCGAGAGCGTGCTCGCCGCCGACGCCGAGGCTGCAGCGAGCCGTCTCGCCGAGCTGCGCACCATCGGCCTGCGCGTCGCGATCGATGACTTCGGCACCGGCTACTCGTCGCTCGGCGTGCTCGAGCAGATGCCGGTGGACGTGCTGAAGATCGCCGCACGCTTCGTCGAGCGGCTGGGCAGCGACGCACCACGGCCGCGCCTCGTTGAAGCCGTGGTGCGGCTCGGCGACACGCTGTCGCTCCCGACCGTGGCCGAGGGGATCGAGAACGTCACCCAGCTGACGGTGCTGCAGCTGCTCGGCTGCGAGATGGGCCAGGGCTTCTTCCTGTCACGGCCGCTGCGCACCGAGGACGTGGACGAGCTGCTCGCCCGCGCTGCCGCCGGCGACCCGCTGATCGTGGGCACCCCTCGTAGCGGCTAGGCTCGCTGGCCGGTGCCCTCGCCCGCCGACACCATCGCGCTCGACCAGCT
>CANNRA010000215.1 GCA_947507735.1 Actinomycetota bacterium | reverse complement strand
TCAGCAGGATCATCGGATCTCGGCCTCCGCCAGGTCGATCGCGCGCTCGATCGCCGCGAGCTTGTTCAGGCACTCCAGGTGCTCGAGCGTCGGGTCGCTGTCGGCGACGAGGCCACCGCCGGCCTGCAGGTGCGCGACGCCGTCCTGCAGCATCATCGTGCGCAGGGCGATGCAGGTGTCCAGCCCGATGCCGGGGATGTGGTACCCGACGACGCCGGCGTAGAAGCCGCGGCGGAAGCCCTCCAGCTCGCTGATGATCTGCATCGCCCGCACCTTCGGGGCGCCGCTCACCGTGCCGGCCGGGAAGGTGGCGCGCAGCAGATCCCAGGCGCTGTAGCCGTCCTGGATCTCGCCGGCGACCTCGCTGACAAGGTGGGTCACGTGCGAGAAGCGCTCGACCTGCAGGAAGCGCTCGACGTGGACGGTGCCGGGCTTGCACACCCGCGAGAGATCGTTGCGGCCGAGGTCGACGAGCATGACGTGCTCTGCGCGATCCTTCTCGGAGGTGAGGAGGCGCTCGGCGTCACCGTCGCCCACGGGCGTCGTGCCGGCAATCGGGTTGAGCGAGGCGCGCGTCCCCTCCAGCTTCACGTGCGTCTCGGGCGAGGAGCCGATCAGCGCCATGCCCTCGAACTCCAGCAGGAAGAGGTAGGGCGACGGGTTGACGCGGCGGAGGGCACGGTAGATCTGTAGCGCGGTTGCCGACGTCGGCCGCTCGGCACGCTGGGAGAGGACGATCTGGAAGGCGTCGCCCGCCGTGATGTACTCCTTGCAGCGCACGACGCCGGCCTCGTGCTCGGCCTGCTCGGGGAAGCGGCGGATCGGGCCGGAGGGGAAGCCGGAGCCGCCGGGTGGTGCAGCGATCGGGGTCTCGAGCAGCGCTGCGATCTCGTCCTGGTCGCCCTTCAGCACCTCGGCGACGCCCTGCACGTGGTCGAAGCGCACCAGCCGGTCGGCAACGATGAACTGGCTGACCGGCAGCCCGCGGCCGGGGGCAGGGAGCGGCACGGTGGGCTCGAGCTCGGTGATCCAGTCGTAGCCCACATGGCCGACCACCGGCTCGTTCAGGCGCTCGGCCTCGTGGATGTCAACGATGCGGGTGCCGCTGCCGATCAGCGAGTAGCGGCCGAGGCGTCCCTGATCGACGGATTCCAGGAGGAAGGACGCGCGGCCGGGCCCGCGCAGCCGCAGGTAGGCGCCGAGCGGAGTGACGAGATCGGTGGGGATGGCGGGTGTCATGGGTTCCTGCTGTGGACGATACGGCGGAAAACGAAAAGACCCACCTGGCGGAGGGTCTGGGAGCGAGCGGGCGGGTTGTTCGGCCTGAACAGGTCAGGCACGGCTCCCGCCGCGCTCGCTGCGCCACGACCAGGCCCAGGTGCTGACGACGGAAGACATGACAAAAGCCTACGGGAATCGCGGCAGGCTCGTCAAACGCGAGCCGCCAGCAGGCCTCAGGCGGGAGCGGGAGTGGAGGAGAGCATCCGGATGAAGACGATCTTGTTGCCGCGCACCTCGAACTCCATGGTGCTCGTGCCGTTGCGCGCCGCACAGCTGCCTTTCGCACGGTCGCCCAGCAGCAGCGTCACGGTGACGATGTCGCGGTGCGTCGTCAGCGTGCGGACGAGGCCGGCGCACGGGCGCGAGCGGTTCCAGGCTGCTGCTGCGGGGATGTCGTGCAGCACCTGCTCCTGGTCGCCGTCGAGCACCACCGCGTCGCGGGCGAAGAGCGTGGCGGCGCGGTCGTCCTGAGCGGTCGTGACGCCGTCGTTCCAGGCCCGCACGACCGCCTCGGGCGGCAGCTGGCTCTTGCCGCAACCGGCGAGGACGAGCGGGACGAGGAGGCAGACGACTGCGAGAAGTGCGGTGCGGGTAGGCAAGGCGACCCGACTATACTCGCCGCGGATGGACCTGGGACTCAGCCCCGAGCAGCGCGAGATCCAGGGTCTCGCGCGCGAGTTCGCGCAGGCCGAGATCGACCCGCACGCGGCCGCCTGGGATCGCGAGTGCCGCTTCCCGGCCGAGCTGTTCCGCAAGCTCGGCGAGGTCGGGCTGATGGGCATCTGCGTGCCGGAGGAGCTCGGCGGTGCGGGCGCGGGCTTCGTCGCCTACGTGCTGGCGCTGGAGGAGCTCTCGCGCGCCGATGCGGGGGTCGGCGTCACCGTGGCGGTGCACACCAGCGCCGCGACCCTGCCGATCGTGGCCTTCGGCAGCGCAGGGCAGCGCGAGCGCTTCGTGCCGCCGCTCGCCCGCGGGGAGACGATCGGCGCCTTTGCGCTCACCGAGTCGGACGCCGGCTCGGATGCCGCCTCGCTGCGCACGCGGGCCGCGCGCCAGGACGACGGCAGCTGGCGCATCGACGGCGCCAAGCAGTGGATCACCAACGGCGGCGCGGCCGGCACCTTCATCCTCTTCGCGCGCAGCGATCCGCAGCAGCCGGGCGCGCGCGGCATCTCGGCCTTCCTGCTCGACGCAGCGCACGTCCGCGTCGATCGCCACACCGAGAAGCTCGGCCTCAACTCGTCGTCCACGGTCGATGTGGTGCTGGACGGAGCAGAGGTGCCCGGCGACCGGCTGCTGCACGCGGAGGGCCGCGGCTTCGAGGTGGCGATGGCGACGCTCGACGGCGGCCGTATCGGCATCGCGGCGCAGGCCGTCGGCATCGCGCGCGCCGCCTACGAGGTCGCGTCGGCCTACGCGCTGGAGCGTCGCCAGTTCGGCCAGCGCATCGCCGACTTCCAGGCGATCCAGTGGAAGCTCGCCGACATGGCGACCGAGATCGACGCCGCGCGCCTGCTGGTGCTGCGCGCCGCCTGGCGGCGGGAGCAGGGCCTCTCGCACACCGTCGAGGGCGCCCAGGCCAAGCTGTTCGCCAGCGAGATGGCGCGCCGCCAGACCGCCGAGGCAATCCAGGTGCTGGGCGGCTACGGCTACACGAAGGAGTTCCCGGTGGAGCGCTACTACCGGGACGCCAAGATCACCGAGATCTACGAGGGCACGAGCGAGATCCAGCGGCTTGTCATCGCGCGGGAGCTGCTGGGCCTTAGGGAGAGGAGCCCGGCATGACCGAGAACGAGCAGCACGGCAGGCGGCGCGACGAGCCCGTCCGCCTGACCCGGATCTACACGCGCGGCGGCGACGCGGGGGAGACCTCGCTCGGCGACCTGTCGCGCGTGCCCAAGACGCACCCGCTGCTGGCCGCGTACGGCACCTCCGACGAGCTGAACGCGCACCTCGGCCTGGCGCTGGCGTGCGGCGTCCCTGACGCGCTGGTGGCGCCCTTGCAGCGCATCCAGAACGAGCTCTTCGACCTCGGCGCCGACCTCGCCGTGCCGTTCACCGCCGACAACGAGGGGCGCCTGCGCGTCACGCAGGAGCAGATCGACGGGCTGGAGGCGCTCTGCGACCGCTTCAACGAGGGCTTGCCCGAGCTGAAGAGCTTCATCCTGCCGGGCGGCACCGAGGCGGCCGCGCGGCTGCACGTGTGCCGTACCGTCTGCCGCCGCGCCGAGCGCGAGGCGATCGCGGCGCAGGCTGCGGGCGAGCCGCTCAACCCGCTGGCGGTCGTCTATCTCAACCGGCTCAGCGACC
>CANNRA010000214.1 GCA_947507735.1 Actinomycetota bacterium | reverse complement strand
GGCGACGATCGCCGCTGCTCGCGCCGCGCTCGATGACCCGAGCGCGGCGACGATCGCCGCTGCTCGCGCCGCGCTCGATGACCCGAGCGGGGGCGCGGCGAACCTGGGCGGCGGCACCCACCACGCCTTCCCCGACGAGGGCCGCGGCTTCTGCGTGTTCAACGACGTGGTGACGGCCCTGCGCACGCTGCGCAGCGAGCGGCCGGCGCTGCGCCGCGCCCTCGTGATCGACCTCGACGTGCACCAGGGCGATGGCACCCACGCGTGCCTGGCCGGCGACCTCGACCCGGAGGCGTTCACGCTGTCGATCAACGGCTTCCGCAACTACCCCTTCCGGCGCGTCCCCGGCGATCTCGAGCTCGACCTGCCTGACGGCACCGATGACGCGCAGTACCTGGAGGGCCTGGCGCGCCTGCTGCCGGAGGCGATCGAGCGGGCCCGACCCCAGCTGGCGTTCCTGCTGGCGGGCGCCGACCCGTACGAGGGCGATCGCCTCGGGCGGCTTTCGTTGACAAAAGTAGGTCTGGCCTCGCGTGACCGCTTCGTCCGCGATACCCTGGCTGCCGAGGGCATTCCCGTCTGCGTCACGCTCGCAGGCGGCTACGCCGAGCCGATCGAGCACACGGTGGAGATCAACCTGACGACTTTGCGCGTTTTCAGCGGGGCGCTTTGAGCCCCGGCACGGATTCCGGCGGCCGCCGCGTCGCCGTCGTCACCGGGGCGTCCTCCGGCATCGGTGAGGCGCTCGCGCGCCGGCTCACCGCTGATGGCTGGCACTGCGTGCTCGTCGCCCGGCGCGAGGAGCGGCTGCGCGAGCTCTCCGGCGCGCTCGGCTGCGAGTACGAGGTCTGCGACGTCTCCGACCGGGAGGCCGTCGGCCGCGCCGCTGCCGCGATCGTCGCGCGGCATCCCGCGGTGCACCTGCTGGTGAACAACGCCGGCATCCCGGGGCGCGCCACCTTCATCACCGCCACGCCCGAGCAGATCAACGCTGTCACCGGCGTCAACTACCTGGGCGGCGTCTGGATGCTGCGCGCCCTGCTCCCCGCCCTCGAGCGCGCGACACCGTCGTCGGTGGTCAACGTGGCCTCGGTGGCAGGCACGGTCGCCGTCCCGACGAGCGGCCCCTACTCGGCCTCGAAGGCAGCCCAGATCGCCTTCTCGCGTGCTGTGTGCGCCGAGCTGAAGCCGACCGGCATCAAGGTGCTGACGGTCATGCCCGGCTTCGTCGAGACGGAGGGCTTCCCCCAGCGCGGCTTCCTGCCGGGGCTGCTGTCGAAGGCGGTCGTCGACCCCGACTACATCGCGCAGAAGATCCTCAAGGGCATCGCCAGCGGCCGCCGCGAGCTGATCACGCCGGGCTGGTACCGCCTCGCCACGATCGGCCAGTGGCTGATGCCGTGGCTCGTCTACCGGATCGTCTCAACCCGCTTCATGCTCAGCCGCGACAGCTTCTAGCCGCCGGGCGGCGACGCCGACCCGCCGCTAGATCTGCCAGGCCCCGCCGCGCAGCAGCGGCAGCTCGCGGCCGTCCTGCGTGAAGCCGGTGACGTCCACGTCGTCGGCACCGATCATGAAGTCGATGTGGATGCCGCTCTGATTGACACGGTCGCGGTCGCCTTCCTGCACGCCGAACGGGAAGCCGCCGCCGAGCGCGATGTGGGAGGCGGCGTTCTCGTCGAGCAGCGTCTCGTAGAAGACGGTGTCGAGCTTGCCGATGCGGCTCTCGCGGTCGACCAGGGCGACCTCACCAAGACGGCAGGCGCCCTCGTCCAGGGCGGCCCGGCCGCGCAGCACCTCGGCGCCGCTCGACGCGTCGATCTGGACGGCGCGCCCCTGCTCGAAGCGCACCACGAGGTCGCGGATGACGGCGCCGCCGTTCACGAGCGGCTTGGTCGCGCGCACGATGCCCTCGGTGCGCAGCGGGTCAGGCGTGGCGAAGACCTCCTCGGTGGGGAGGTTCGCCAGGTGACGGATACCGGACTTGGTCGTCGCGCCGGCGGCCAGCCAGCTGCTGGTCGGCAGCAGGCCAACCGTGAGATCGGTGCCCGGGCCGGCGAAGTGGAGCCGGTCGAGCTGGAGACCGGTCAGCGTGGCGGCGTTGCGCTGGAGCTGGGCGGCGCGGTCGCGCCAGGCCGCGATCGGGTCGGCGGTGTCGAGGCGACAGACGTGCTCGACGGCCTGCCAGAGCCGCTCCAGCGCCTCGGCGACGGGCAGGTCGGGGTAGACGAGCTGCGCCCAGGCGGGGCCGGGGCACGGCACGACCGTCCAGTTCATGTTCTGGCGGTCGATGACCACCGGAACCTCCTTGACGAACGGCAGCTGGTCGCGGCCGGCGCGCTTCGGGTCGACGTCGTCGAAGAGACCGGGCACCGTGGGGCCGGTCAGCGAGATGCGCGCAGCACCGAGGGCGTCGTGGGCCAGCATCCGCTCGCCGAACCACGGCGGCACCCAGTCGAGCGTGTCCTCGGCCGCGTAGGCGATGCGCGCATGCTTGACGTGGTAGTCAAAGTAGTTCGGGTCGACGTACTTGGCGCCCGCCTTGTACGCCGAGCGAGCGATCGCCCGCACCAGCTCCTCGTGGCCGAGCGCCGCCGTGACACCGACGACCTGGCCCGGCTGGACGTTCGCGCCGAGACCAACCGCGAGATCGGCGAGGCGCTGGAGACGGTCGCTCGGGGAGAGACTCATGGCGAAAACGATACCGGCGCAGCGCCGCGGGTCGCCCCGCCGACGCCGATCAGCCAGCCCGGCGCAGGCGGTACCAGGCGAGCTGCGTGGTGTAGCTGGGCCGGGTCGGCGCGAGGGCGAGCGCCCGCGCCCGCTGCTCGCCGCTGCAGTCCGCCAGGTCGAGGTACTTCTCGAGGTCGCGCACCTCATCCTCGACCTGCACCGCCTGCAGCTCGAGCCCGAGATCCGCGAACAGCTCCCGCAGCTCCGCATCGGCGAGGAGACGCGTGTGCGAGACGTCGCGGGCCTGCTCGAAGCGGTGGATCGCCTCGGCCTCGGCCGGGTCGTTGGGGGCGATCTGGTCGATCACGACGACCGTGCCGCCCGGCCGCGTGACGCGGGCGAGCTCGCGCAGCGCGCCCACCGGGTCGGCGATGTGGTGGAGGCTGCGGATCGTCGTCGCCAGATCGAACGCGCCGTCGGCGGCGGGCAGCGCGGTGGCGTCGCCCTCGACGAAGGTGACGTTGCTGAAGGCGGCGGCGCGCGCCCGGCCCTCGGCGAGCAGCTCCGGCACGAGATCGACCGCGACCACCTCGCGCACGAGCGGCGCCAGGGCGAACGCGAGCGCACCCGTCCCGGCCGCCGAGTCGATCGCCCGCTCCTCGCCGGTGGTGGGCACGAAGGCGCGCACCTGCTCGGCGAGCACGGCACGGCGGCGCTCCTCGAGGCCCGCCATCTGGGCCGCGGTGGCGGCGAAGCGTGCCTTGACGTCGTGCTGGTTCATCGTGCTCCCTCCTGGCGCGCGAGCGCGAGCGCCTCGTCTCTGGTGGAAATCGTCCCGGCTGCTCGCTCCTCGGCGATCAGGGCAAGGATGCGCCCGATCTCGGGGCCGGGCGGCAGCTGCAGCTCGTCGCCGCGGAGCAGCGGCTCGGCCG
>CANNRA010000213.1 GCA_947507735.1 Actinomycetota bacterium | reverse complement strand
TGCTGCTCGAATACCAGGCGGCGCTGCTCGCGCTGATCGTCGTTGCCTACGCGGCGCGGCGCGGCCTGCGGGCGCTCGGCCTCGTCGTCGCCGGCGCGCTGCCCGCGGCGCTGCTGCTGGGGGCCTACGACGCGGTGGCGTTCGGCTCGCCCTTCCGGCTGTCGTACCGCTACGTCGCCAACTCCTATGCCGAGGCCCAGCGCGGCGGCTTCTTCGGCATCGGCACGCCGAGCGCGCACACGCTGTGGCACGTCCTCGCGGGCGACCGCGGCCTCCTGGTGGTGTCACCGGTGCTGGTTGCGGCGGCGGCCGGGCTCGTGCTGCTGTGGCGCCAGGGCTGGCGGGCCGAGGCGCTCGCCTGCGGGGCCGCCGCTGCCGGCTTCCTGCTCGTCAACGCGGGCTACTTCCTGCCCTATGGGGGCAACTCACCGGGGCCGCGCTTCTTCGCGCCCGCGCTCCCGTTCCTCGCGGTCGGTCTGGCACCGGTGCTGCGCTCGCGGCGTCTACGCCTGCCAGCGCTGCTGCTCGGCCTCGTCTCGATCGTCGGCTCCACGGTCGTCTCGCTGACCTGGACGATGACCGCCGAGACCGGCTACTCCGGCACCGTCTGGGGGCAGATCGCGCACTCGGTCGTCCACCTTGGCAACGGCTTCGGCGACACGCCGATCGTGGCCGACATGTCGAAGACCGTCTGGTCGTGGGTGACCGGTGACCGCATCGTCGCGGGCGGCATCGGCCTCGTGGCGGGCCTCGTCGCCCTCGGTGTCGCCACGGCGCTGCTGCGCCGCCCGCAGGCCAGCCCGCGGCCCGAAGCGGCCCGGGTATAGGCTCCAGCGGCCGATGACGCACCCAAGCGACACCACGGCACCCCCTTCCGAGACGGTCGACGTCACGGTCGTGGTCACGCTGTTCAACGAGCAGGCGACCGTCGCCGAGCTGGCGCGCCGCGCCGTCGTTGCGCTGGAGCCGCTCGGCCGCAGCTTCGAGCTCGTGTTCGTCGACGACGGCTCCACCGACGGCAGCTTCCTCGAGGTCGAGCGCCTCGCCGCCGCCGACCCGCGCATCCGCGGCGTCCGCTTCAAGCGCAACTTTGGCCAGCATCCCGCGATGCACGCCGGTCTCGCGCGTGCGCGCGGCGCCGTGATCGTGACGATGGACGGCGACCTGCAGAACCCGCCGGAGGAGCTGCCCCGGCTGCTTGCCGCGCTCGACGAGCACCACGTCGACGTCGCCAGCGGCCGCCGGGCCGGCCGCCAGGACTCGTTCGAGCGCACGCTGCCCTCGCGCCTGGTCAACGGCATGCTGCGCCGCTTCACGGGCGTCCACATCAGCGACTTCGGCTGTGCCTACAACGCGTACCGCCGCGACGCGATCCTGCCGCTGCTCGGCTCGATCGGGAAGCAGAAGTTCACGAAGGCGCTCGTGCTGGCAGCAGGCGCGACCGTCGTCGAGGTCGATGTCGCGCATGCCGCCCGCGCCGACGCCTCGCGCTACTCGCCGTTGCGCCTCGCCAAGCTCGCGGCGCACGTGCTGGTGGGCTTCTGGCCGCAGCCGATCCAGCTCGTCGGCGTGTGGCTCGGCGTGCTCTGCACGATCGGTGGCGTGGGGCTCGGCTGCTACGGCGTCGCCTTCTGGATCGATCGGGCTAACTTCCCCGGGCCGCTCTTCGGCGGGGTCGCCGTGCTGCTGATCCTCGGCATCCAGGGCTTCCTGCTGGCGCTCGTCGGCGAGTATCTCGGCAGAATCCGTAGGGACGTCGAGGGACGGCCCCTCTACATGGTTGACAGGGAGATCTAGATGGCAGGCACGGCGAAGCGCGTTCTCGTGACGGGAGGCGCGGGGTTCATCCCCTCCAACCTGATCCGGCACCTGCTGGCTGCGACGCCGCACGAGGTGATCTCGCTCGACGCGCTCACCTACGCGGGCAACATCGACAACCTCGCCGACGTGCTCGCCCACCCGCGCCTGAGCTTCGTGCACGGCGACATCCGCGACGCGAAACTGATGGCCGAGGTCGTCTCGCAGGTCGACGTGGTCGTCAACGCCGCGGCCGAGAGCCACGTCGAGAAGTCGATCATCGAGGGCGCCTCCGAGTTCGTCACGACCAACGTCGAGGGGACGCAGATCCTGCTGGACGCCGTACGCCGCAGCCCCGTCGAGCGCTTCATCCTGATCTCGTCGAGCGAGGTCTACGGCACCGCCGACTACGCGCCGATGGACGAGGAGCATCCGCTCAAGCCGCGCTCCCCGTACGCCGCGACCAAGGCCGGCGCCGACCGGCTCGCCTACTCGTACTGGACGACCTACGACATGCCGGTCGTGATCGTGCGGCCGTTCAACAACTACGGCCCCTTCCAGAACCCCGAGAAGGTGATCCCGCGCTTCATCACGCAGGCGCTGTGCGACCAGCCGTTGACGATCCACGGTGACGGCCACGCGAGCCGCGACTGGCTGTACGTCGAGGACGATGCCGAGGCGATCGCCGCGATCATCGAGGCCGATATCGACAAGGTGTCGGGTGAGGTGCTGAACGTGGCCACTGGCATCGACATCCCCGTGTCCGAGATCGCCGACATGGTGCTCGACGCCCTCGGCAAGCCGCGCTCGCTGAAGGTGCACACGCCGGAGCGGCTCGGCCAGGTCGACCGCCACATCGGCACGACCGAGAAGATGGCGGAGCGCACCGGTTGGCGTGCCCGGACGACCTTCGAGGACGGTCTGGAGCGCACCGCCGCCTGGTACCGGGAGAATGAGGCGTGGTGGAGAGCAGTTCTGCAGAAGGACGCGTCAAGCGCCTCCTCGTTCTCGGCGCCGGCCCGGCGCAGCTAGGCCTGCTCGAGGCGGCCCGCGCCCGCGGGCTGCACGTCACGGCAGCCGATCTGAACCCGGGCGCCATCGGCTTCCCGCTGGCGACCCGTCGCGCGCTCGTCTCGACCGAGGACGAGGCCGCCGTCGAGCGCCTCGCGACGGCCGAGCAGGTGGATGGCATCGTCGCGCCCGGCACCGACTGGCCGGTCGCCATCGCAGCTCGCGTCGCCGAGCGGCTCGGCCTGCCGCACCCGCTGGCCCCGAGCGTTGCCGCGCTCACGGTGTCGAAGCTGCGCCAGCGCGCGCGTCTCGCCGAGCGCGGCGTCCCGCAGCCGCCCTACACGGTGTGTCGGGTCGCGGGTGACGGCGCACGTGCCTGGCAGGAGCTCGGGGGTGGCACACCGGGTGGCCCGCTCGCCCTCGTCGTCAAGCCTGCCGACCGCCAGGGCCAGGCCGGCATCGGCGTGGCGCGCTCGGCCGGAGAAGCGGAGGTTGCGGTCGCTGCCGCGGTGGCTGCCTCGCGCGGCGGGATCTGCCTCGCCGAGGCACTGATCGACGGCAGCGAGGTCACGGTCAACGCCTTCAGCGTCGCAGGCCGCTTCCAGGCGATCATCGTCAGCGACCGTGACACCGACCCCGAGCGGGCCTTCGGCGTCGCGCTCGCGCACGTCTGGCCGAGCCTGCTGCCCGCCGCCTGGCTGGAGGAGGCGGCGCGCGTCGCCGGGGCGGCCGCGGAGGCGCTTGGCATCACGGACGGCCCGACCTACACCCAGCTCGTGATCGACCGGGAGGGGCGCGCGCAGGTCGTCGAGGTCGCCGCGCGGCTCGGCGGCGGGCAC
>CANNRA010000212.1 GCA_947507735.1 Actinomycetota bacterium | reverse complement strand
TCCGACTCGAGCACGAGCGGCACCCCGACCGTGTCGGCCAGCCAGTGCGCCACGTCGGCCGAGGCGCGGGTCAGGGCGAGCAGCACCTCCGGGTCGGCGGTGCCGCCGTTCTTCGCCTGGACGTCGGCGGCGAACTGCTCGGGCGAGTCGGCGATGCCAGCGGCCGCCTGCCAGCGCGTGCCCGCGGCGAAGATCCAGCCGCCGCCGCGCTCGATCGTGGCGCCATGCTCCTCCTTCTCCAGCACGGTGACCTGCGCGCCCAGCTCGGCGGCGCGCAGGGCGGCGACGCAGCCAGCGGCCCCCGCCCCGACGACGATGACGTGGGGCGCTGCGCCCGCGCCTCCGCTCACGTCGAGATCATCTTCTTCTCGACACCGACGCCTGCCGCCACCGCCCGCTCGTACTCCAGCGGCACCGTCGCCGAGTCCTGCAGCGCGATCCCGGTCGAGTCGAACACGGTGATCTGCTCGTCCGACTGGCGGCCCTCCAGCTCGCCGCAGATGACCTTGCCGATCTCACCGGCAACGTGCTCGGCCTCGGTGATCTGGCCCGCCTTCAGCGGCACCGCGATCTCGCCGTCCTCGCGGCACTGGCGGATGTCGTCGACGAAGACGCGGCCCTGCTGCAGCAGGCGCGGGTCGAGCTCCTGCTCGCCCTCCAGGTCGGCGCCGAGCGCGGCGATGTGGGCGCCCGGCTTGACCCACTCGAAGCGGACGAGCGGCTCGCGCGCGTGGGTGCCGGTGACGATCACGTCGGCGCCGCGGATCGCAGCCTCGATGTCGGTGGTGCCCACCACCTTGAGGTGCGGCACCTTGGGCGCCACCTCGGCCAGGAAGCGGTCGACCGACGCCTGCGAGCGGCTCCACAGACGCACCTCGTCCCAGGCGAAGACGGGGTCGCAGGTGAGCAGCGCGCCCTCGATCACCGAGCCGGCGCCGATCAGCGACAGCACCTTCGAGTCCTTGCGCGCGAGCCACTTGGCGCTCACGGCGGCGCTCGCGCCGGTGCGCATCAGCGTGTGGTGCGAGCCGTCGCAGATCGCCAGCGGGAAGCCGGTCTCGGGATGCGTGTAGATGAGGATCGAGAAGACGGCGGGCAGCTCGAACTTCGCGTTGTCCTCGCGGATCGAGACCCACTTGCAGGCCACGGCCTCGGGCTCCTCGATGTACGAGGGCATCACCTCGAACTCGCCCTTGTACTTGCTGAGCACGATGTGGCCCTTCGGCTCCATGTAGACGCGACCGAGCCCGTGCATGCGGTAGGCGTGCTCGACGCAGTCGTTGTACTCGGACGGCGTCAGCAGCCCCACCATGTCGGAACGGCCGAGGATGAGGGTCTTGCGGTTCTTCCAGCTCTCCATGGGTGCGGCTCCTCGTGGCAGGGTGCGTGGGGGACCGCGAAGATACCGGGAGGGAGATTTCGGAGCACGACATCGAGCACGAGAGGACGCCGCCGTGGAGCATCTGAGGATCGATCGCGAGAAGACCGCCGCGCGCATCGCGCAGGACATCGAGACGCTCTCGGGGCCCGCCCACACGCGCGACGCGGTCGCGATCCGGCGCTACGCCTACACGCCCGAGTACGCGGCGACCATCGCCTACTTCACCCGCGAGCTGGAGGCGATCGGCTTCACGGTCGAGCAGGATCCGGTGGGCACGCTCGTCGCGCGCAACGTGCCGAAGGGGGCGCCTGCGTTCGGCATCGGCTCGCACAGCGACTCGAACCGCAACGGCGGCAAGTGGGACGGCACCCTCGGCGTCGTGATGGCGCTGGAGATCTGCCGGCTCAACCAGGAGCTCGGCCTCGGCCTCCCGCTCGTGCTGATCTCGTTCCTCGAGGAGGAAGGCTCGGGCTTCGGCCAGATGCTGCTGGGGTCACGGATCGTGGCGGGCCGCACGACCGAGCAGGCGATGAAGGAGACGATCCGGGAGCTCGACAGCGGTCGCAGCTTCTGGGAGACGGCGCAGGCGGCGGGCTACCAGCCGGAGCGCTGGCGCGAGTCGAAGGAGATCCTCGACGGCCTGATCGGCTGGATCGAGCCGCACATCGAGCAGGCGCGCGTGCTGCAGGACACCGAGAACCGCATCGGCATCGTCAACGCGATCGCCGGCTACGTCCACGCCGACATCCACGTGCACGGCCGCGACGACCACGCCGGCGCCACGCCGATGAACTTCCGCCTCGACCCGACCACCGTGCTCGCCGAGTGCATCCTCGAGCTGGAGCGCCTGGCCATCGAGGAGGGCCACGCCACCGTCGGCACCGTCGGCGAGATCGAGGTGCACCCGTCGCTGATCAACGCGATCGCCCGCAGCGTCCGCTTCTCGCTGGACATCCGCGGCCCGCGCGACGCCTCCTACATCGGCGTCTTCGAGCGCATCTCGGCCTTCGCGCACGCGGCAGCAGCGAAGCGCGGCATGACCGTCGAGGTGGTCGAGCGCCAGCGCAACCCGGCGACGCCGATGGACGCGCGCATCGTCGCAGCACTGGAAGCCGCCGCTGCCGCCACCGGCGCCCCGGTGCTGACGATGCACTCGGGCGCAGCCCACGACACGATGTGCGTCGCCGACACCGTGCCGACGGCGATGGTCTTCGTGCCGTGCAAGGACGGCCTCAGCCACACGCCGCTCGAGGACGCCAAGCCGGAGGACGCAGCGCTCTCCGTCGAGGCCATCCTCAACGCGATCCGCGCGTTGGTCTAAGCACGACCCCGCCAGGTGGTGTTTGATGGCGGCTGTGACCGACAGCGCCACGACCCGCAGAATCAGCGGCACCCTGCGGGCAACGGTTGCTGCATGTGGCGTCGGCTTCGCCTCGGGCTGGAACGTCTCCAACATCACGCCGATCGGCTCGACGATCGCGCACGACTACGGCATCGCCCTGGCGACGGTCGGCTTCTTCACGACCGCGCTCTTCGCCGTGCACGCGGGCATCCAGGTGCCGGGCGGTGCGCTGATCGACCGGCTCGGCGCCAAGCGGATGAGCCTGATCGGCCTCTCGGTGATCGCGGGCACCAATGCGATCGCCCTGACCACGCCGCACACCTGGCTGGCGCTGCTGATGCGGGCCCTGATGGGGCTCGGCACCGGCATCGCGTTCGTCGGCGGCAGCGACTACATCCGCAAGTCGGGGGCCGGTCCCCTCTCGCAGGGCTTCTACGGCGGCATCGGCCTGGCCGGCGGCGGCATTGCCGTGAAGGTGGTCACGCAGGCCGACGACTGGGTGCACTGGCGCGCGCCGTTCCTCTCCGCCGTGATCGTGGCGGGCATCGCGCTGGCGCTGCTCCTGGCCGGGCCGAAGGAGGGCGTGCGCAAGCTGCCGCCCCGCGCCGCGACCGCGCCCGGCGAGCGCGCGCCCGTCCGCGTCTACCGGCTGATGGTGCTGCACATCGCAACGTTCGGGCTCAGCGTGCTCGCCTCGAACTGGGTGGTCGAGCTGCTGCGCCACCACGGCTACTCCAAGTCGACGGCAGCGTGGGTCGGGCTGATCATCCTGCTCGTCGGCGTCGTGGGCAGGCCGCTCGGTGGCTGGACGGCGACGAAGCCGTGGACGCGCACCGCGCTCGGGGCATCGCTCGTGGCCGGCGGCGTCGGCACCCTCTGCCTCTCCCTGGCCGGCCCGCTCGCGCTCGCCATCATCGGAGCGCTGCT
>CANNRA010000211.1 GCA_947507735.1 Actinomycetota bacterium | reverse complement strand
GTCGGGGCCGCTCGTCGCGGCGGCCGCGGCGCTCTTCGTCCTGCCGGTCGCGATCCACGGCTTCGCCCACTGGAGCCCCCTCGGCGGCGAGGGCACCGACGCGCTGCCGCCCGCGCTCGTGCAGGCGCTCCGCCACACGGTGCCCAAGGGCGATGTCGTCTGGTCGGAGCCGCAGACGAGCTACGCCATCGCTGCCTACGCGCCCGTCTACATCGCCGTCGCGCCGCCCGGCCACGTCGCCGACACGAAGGCCAACCACCCCTACGACCGCTACCAGGACGCGGCGCGCTTACGGCAGACCGGCGACCTGGCAATCCCGCGCGCGTACGGCGCCCGCTGGCTGCTGACCGACGCGAAGCGCAAGCAGCGCACCTTCCCGCTTGTCGCCGTCTACCGCGACAGCCGCTACGTGCTCTACCGCCTGCCAGCGGCCTGAGTACCATCGGTTGCCGGTGAAGGTGCTGATCGTCTCGGTGTACTTTCCGCCCGCGGGCGGCGGCGGCGTCCAGCGCCCGCTGAAGCTCGCGACGCACCTGCCCGGGCTCGGCCACGAGGTGCACGTGCTGGCGCCCGACGATCCCAAGTGGATCCACACCGACGAGAACCTGCCGCTGCCGCCGCAGGCAACCGTGCACCGCGCCCGCTACCTGGGCCCGAGGGGCCGCAAGGCCGCCGAGGAGCTGCGCGCCGCGCGCGGTCTCGCCCGCCTGCTGCTGCGCGTGCGCCTGCTGCCGCGTCGCTTCCTCGTCCCCGATGAGAACGTGCCGTGGCTGCTCACGGCCATTCCCGCCGCAAAGCGGATCGTGCGCGAGCACGGCATCGACGTCGTCATCACCACCTCGCCGCCGAACTCGGTGCACCTGGTGGGCGCCGCCGTGCAGCAGGCCACCGGTGTCGCCTGGGTCGCCGATCTGCGCGACTCGCTGATCCTGCACCCGCACCGCCGCTCCGACGAGTCGTGGGTGGTGCGGCTCAAGGAGCAGACCGACCACTGGGTCGCGCGGCGCGTCGCCCGCCGCGCCGACGCGATCATCGGCGTCTCCGAGCAGATCGCCGAGGAGGCCCGCGCTGCCGTCGCCGCCACCGGCGGCCACGCCGAAGTCGTGCACATCCCCAACGGCTCCGACTTCGACGACTTCGACGGCATCACGTATGCCCCCGGCCCGCGCTTCCGCATCACGCATGCGGGCAGCTTCTTCGGCAAGCGCGACCCGAAGCCGTTCCTCACCGCCCTCAAGGCGCTCGACGACCCCGCCGTGGTGGCGCGCTTCGTCGGCGACTTCCGCAGCGCCGACCGCGAGTGGGCCGAGGCGCAGGGCTTCGGCGACCAGCTGGAGCTGATCCCCTACGTGCCGCGCCGCCGCTCGCTGGAGCTCCAGCGCGAGTCGGAGGCGCTGCTGCTGCTGATCCCCGACGCGGGCGGGCGCGGCAAGGGCGTGCTCAGCGGCAAGGTGTTCGAGTACCTCGCGGCCGAGCGGCCCGTGCTGGCTGCTGTGCCCGTTGACGGAGCCGCCGCCGACCTGATCCGCGAGACCGGTGCGGGCGTCGTCGCCCCGCCCGACGACCCCGAGCAGCTGCGCGCGGCGCTTGCCGACCTCGTCGCCCGCTGGCGGGCTGGCACACTCGAGTCGGTGCAGCTCTCGCAGGAGTGGAAGGAGCGGCTGTCGCGCCGGACGAACGTCCGCGATCTTGCCGCGCTGCTGGAGCGCGTCGTCGCCCGGAAGGCCGAGTAGTGAGCGCCGCGCCCGTGCCTGCCCCGCGCGCCAGCGGTCGCTCCACTGCGGGCGCCTTCGTCACAACCGCTCCCGCCGACCCCGGCCGCGCCATCGCTGCCGTGCGAGCGAGCCGCCTGCTCGACTCGCTCTTCCTGATCACGCTGTTCACGGTGACCTTCGAGAAGCTGCGCTGGAGCTTCGCCGGCACCATCACCTTCAGCGACATCTCGGCGCTGCTCTTCCTGGCGGCGTACGGCGTGAGCATGGTCGGCCGCGCGCGGCGTCCGCAGCCGCGCGCCGTCGCCATCCTGCTCACCTTCTTCGTCCTGCTGCTGGCCGCCTACCTGGCGGGCTACTTCGACCTCGAGGCCGGCGACGCCAGCAAGCAGTTCTGGAAGGGCCTCGTGAAGTGGGCCATCCACTTCCTCTTCCTGGCCGGCGGCGTCGCGCTGCTCGCCCGGCGCAGCGTGCGCTTCTACTGGCGCTGCGTCGGCTGGTTCTTCGCGGGGATGCTGTTCGAGTGCCTCTACGGCGTCGCCCAGCTCGTGGTCGCGCAGGGTGGTGGCAACCTGGACAACCTCGTCCTCAACCGCATCACCGGCGGTGCCAGCGCGATCAACCTCTACGGCGTCGTCAACGGCGCGAGCGTCTTCCGGCCGAACGCGCTCACCGGCGACCCCAACCACCTGGGGATCATGCTCGTGGTGCCGCTGCTCGTGCTGACGCCGCTCTGGCTGCGCATGGAGCGCAGCAACGTCTGGTTCCGCCGGCTGCCGTGGGCGATCGGCACCATCCTGGTGATCGAGATCGCGACGCTCTCGCGCAGCGGCCTGCTCGGCCTGCTCGTCGGCGTGCTCGTGCTGCTCATTCCCTACCGGCGCAAGCTCGGCTCGGCGCAGCTGCTGAAGCCGCTCGCGGGCGTTGTCGTGGTGCTCGGCGCCGCCATCGCCAGTCGGCCGCACTTCTTCTGGGTCGTGCTGCGCACGCGCGTCGGGGCCGGCTCGAGCGACAAGTCGGCGAGCGTCCACTTCAGCGTCTACGACTTCATCCCGCAGATCCTGCACAAGGAGCCGCTGTTCGGCCTCGGGCTCAACACCTTCTCGGTGTTCTACGAGGAGGTGACCGGCAAGACGAACTGGGGGCCGCACTCCTACTACGTGGCGCTCGTCGTCGAGACCGGGCTGATCGGGACCATGGTCTACGCCGCCTACATCTGGTGGGTCTTCTCGCGGCTCGCGTCGCTGCGCCGCTTCGGGGCCTGGCTGACCTCGATCGGCGACCCTTTGGCCGCGCGCGTCCGGCCGCTCGCCTGGGGCCTCACCGCGGCGCTGATCGCCACGATGGTCTCGAACGTCTTCTACCTGACGATGCAGTTCTATTACTTCTTCGCGCTCGTCGCCCTGATCGTGGCGGCGCCCGTCGTGCTGACGCGCGGGCACCGCGAGGCCGACGCCGCTGCCGACGCCGCCGCCCGGGCCGCGGCCGCCGAGCAGGCGTAGGCGCGGGCCGCCCGTGCGCGTCGTCGTCCTCACCACCTCGTACCCGCGCACCCGCGAGGACGTTGCCGGGAACTTCGTGCGCGACGCGGTCGAGCGGCTGCGCGCCGCCGGGGTCGAGGTCGAGGTCGTCTCGCCCGCGTCGTTCCCGCACTTCGGTCTCGCCTACGGCGCTGGCATCGTCGGCAACCTGAAGGCCAGGCCGTGGAAGCTGCTGCTCGTGCCGGTCTTCCTCGCCGCCTTCGCCGTGGCGGCACGCCGCGCCTCGCGCGGAGCCGACGTCGTGCACGCGCACTGGCTCATCTCGGCGCTGCCAGCGCTCGTCTGCGGGAAGCCACTCGTCCTGCAGCTGTGGGGCACCGACGTCGAGCTGGCGCGCAAGGCGCCGTGGCTGGCGCGCCCGCTCGTGCGCCGCGCGCGCATCGTCGTCTGCGCCTCGCAGGCCCTGGCCGAGGCGG
>CANNRA010000210.1 GCA_947507735.1 Actinomycetota bacterium | reverse complement strand
TCAAGCCAGAGCCCCGGGCACCGTCGAGGATTGGCTGGACGGCCACCTCGTGCCCCGCCTCCTGGAAGGCGCGCGCCGCTTCGAACGACACCATCGTCACGGCGCCGCCCGCGGTGTGGCCAGGTGACGGCACGTTTGAGCAGGCAAAGAGGATGCGCATCGGCTAGACGACGTCGGCGAACGACCGCTCAGACCGGCGGAAGAAGGCGAGTCCACTCACGAGCAGTCCGAGCGAGACGAGAGCGGAGGGCAGCAGCATCCAGCTTGGCGAGGGCCCGGAGCCGAGCAGGCTCCAGCGGAAGCCCTCGACGACGCCCGCCATCGGGTTGAGTCCGAGCACGGTGTGCCAGGTGCCGTCGACGAGGCTCGCCGGGTAGACGACGGGCGTTGCGAACAGCAGGAGCTGGACGAAGAACGGCACGACGTAGAGGACGTCGCGATAGCGCACCGCGAGCGCGGACAGCCAGAAGCCTGCGCCCACTGCTGTGATGAGTGTGAGGAGTAGCAGCGCCGGTACCACTGCGAGCGCGATCAGATGCGGATACCGGCCGTACCAGACCATAAGCCCGATCAGCACGCCGAACGCGGGGATGAAATCCACGAGGGCCGAGAGCACTGCGGCGATCGGCAGGGCCAGTCGAGGGAAGTAGACCTTCGAGAGCAGGCTCGCACTTCCGGTAAGGCTGCCGGAGGCCTGCGTCATCGACCCGGCGAAGAACGTCCATGGCAGGAGAGCTGCGTAGGCGAACACTGGGTACGGGATGCCGTTGGACGGCATTTTCGCGAGGTGCCCGAAGGCGACGGTGAAGACGATCATCAGGAAGACCGGCTGGAGGATCGCCCAGGCCAGGCCGAGAACCGTCTGCTTGTACCGCACCAGGATGTTGCGCCAGATGAAGAACAGCAGTAGCTCCCGGTATCGCCACAGCTCCGGCAGCCCGGCCATAGCCCAGCGGCGCTCCGGCTCGATGAGGTGAATGGGCTTGCTGTCAGATGTCAGGAGCGGTAGGCGCGAGTTGGTCATTGGCTTGCCGCCAGCTTACTGCCGAGATCGGCGACCGCCGCCGCCCAGGCGTCGGCCGTGTGGCCTGCCGCGAGCGTGCGCGACCGGTCGCCGGCGCGCTCGCGGAAGCCGCTGTCAGCGGCTAGTTCGGCCAGCGCCTGGGCGAGCGAGGCGGCATCACCGACAGGGATCCGGAAGCCGCTCGTCCCGTCGTCCACCAGATCCCAGGCGGCGCCCGCCGCCTCGGTGGCGACGATTGGCAGGCCAGCTGCGGCGGCCTCGTTCAGCACCATGCCCCACTGCTCCGAGCGCGACGGCAGCACGAACACGTCGGCGGCCGCGTACCACGGCACCAGCGCGTCCCGGTCGAGCGCGCCGGTGAAGCGGACGTTGGCACCTGCGGCGGCTCGCAGCTCTCCCTCCAGGCTGCCGCCCCCGACGATCACCACCGTTGCCGTCGAGCCGGCGGCGTGCAGCGAGGCTGCTGCGTCGAGCAACACGTCGATGCCCTTCTCCGGGTCGAGACGGCCCACAGAGAGCACGACGCAGGAGCCCTCCGTCAGACCGAGCCGGGCGCGGAGCTCGCTGCGCCCCGCAGCCTTCGCGGCCGCAACCGCGTCGCCGAAGATGCTCAGGTCGACGGCGTTGGGCGCGATCGCGATCCGCGTCGGCGAGACGCCGAGCGCCACCAGGTAGTCCCTCGAGGCCCGGCCGGGGACGAGGAAGCCGGCGCAGCGCGCGATCATCGCCCGCTTCGCACGCTCGAGCGCGCCGCCCCCCGACCGCTCGTCACGCGCGGTGCTCTCGACCCAGGCGACAAGCGGCCGTCGGAGCAGCCGGGCAGCGAAGAGGGCCGCCCAGAAGGCCGGCTGGTTCCAGCCGCCAACGACCACCATGTCGGGCCGGAAGCGGAGCAGCCGGCGCGCCGTGCCCCGGCTGAAGACGATCCAGCGCCCGCTCCGGCTGACCTCTCGTCCGGGCAGTACCTGCCAGGAGAACCGCATCTCTTCGTGATAGAGCCGGTAGTGGGGTCGCTTCGGGTCGCGCGCTGCGAGGAACAGGACACGCAGCTCGATCTCGGGGAGCGCTGCGAGCGCGTTGAAGAGCGGCGTCCGGAAGGGCGCCGGGATCTCGGTCAGCAGTGCGATGCGCAGCCGCCGCATCTCAGCGCAGCCTTCGCAGTGCGGTAAGTAGCGTCCTCGGTGCAAGCGAGGCGAGCAGGCGCTTGCGCAGCCGCCGGTGGCGGAGCAGCGACGGTTCGAGGCGGAGGGCGGAAAGAGCGGCCTTGCGGGCGCCGCGGACGTCGCCGAGACCCCAGAGGCTGTCGACCCTGCGCTCCAGCAGCAGTCGGCGGGCGCGGCTCGGCCGCTCGGCGAGACCCGCCGCGAGCTGGCGGTCGGCAACCCGCAGGGCCCCCGCATAGAGCCAGTCCGAGGGGGTATTCCCGCCGTGACGGCGATGCTGTGACACTGGCTCGCCCGGGGTGTCGACGAGCTCGTGGGCGCGGGCGAGCCGCAGGTAGAGGTCGAGGTCCTCGTAGGCGTCGTGACGGGCGTCGTAGCCACCCGCTGCGACGAAGTGGCCGCGCCGCACCGTCGTCGCCGACGTGTAGATCGGGCAGTCAACAAGGAGGCTTTCGTAGGTCAGTCCGCGCATCCGTAGCCCAGCGATGCGCTTGCGCTGAATGGCCGTCTCGTCCAGGATCAGCGCGCCCGTGCCGTCAATCGCGTCGATGTCACCGAAGCAGAGCGCTGCAGCGGGTGTCGCTTCGAGCGCTGCCACCTGCCGGACGAGCCTGCCGGGGAGCGCCACATCGTCGGCGTCGAGGAAGGCGACGTAGGGCGTGCGTGCTGCGGCCACGCCTTCGTTGCGTGCCCGGGAGCGCCCGATCGGCGAGAAGCGCAGCAGCCGCGCACCTGCCGGCAGCGTCGCTGCATCGACCCAGCTGCTGCCGTCCTCGATGATCAGGATCTCGGCGGGTCGCTCCGCTGCGGCCGAGGCGAGCGCCTCCCCGAGCCACGGCTGCGGGCCTCGGAGCGGGATCACCACGGTCACCAGCTCAGCGGGCGAGCTCGTCGTACACCTCCAGTGTCCGGCGCACCGAGATCTCAGCAGAGAAAAGTCTGCGGGCGCGTTGCCGACCCGCCTTGCCGAACCGGCGAGCCTGCTCCGGGTCGTCGAGCAGCCGGCGCAGCGCGGCTGCCAGGCTCGCCGGTTCGCGCAGCGGGATGAGCAGGCCGGTCTCGCCGTCGACCACGACCTCGCCGATGCCACCGACTGCGGTGGCGACGACCGGCTTGCCGTGCTGCATCGCCTCCAGCACGACGAGCGGCATGCCTTCCGTCCAGGACGGGAGCGCGAAGATGTCGAGCTCGGCGATGCAGTCGCCCGCGTCGCCGCGGTAGCCGGCGAAGACGACCCGCTCGGCGACTCCCAGGTTCGCTGCGAGCTCGCGCAGCAGGCGCTCGTAGGCGCCGCCCTGCTCGAGGTCGGCGCCGACGAGCAGCAGCCAGGCGGCAGGGACATCGGCCAGGGCGGTGATCAGCTCGTGCTGCCCTTTCACGGCGCAGAGCCGGCCGACCTCGCCGATCAGCGGCACGCCTTCCGGGATGCCAAGCTCGCTGCGCAGGCCGGGACGGCGAGGCGCGTCGTCGGGGATGACGTCGACGCCGTTCGGGATGACCTCGATGCGCCTCGCCG
>CANNRA010000209.1 GCA_947507735.1 Actinomycetota bacterium | reverse complement strand
TGCGCCACCGCCGGGCCGTCGCGGCCTACGAGGCCCACCGCGCCGGCCGCCCCTGAGACCGCTTCCGGCGCGGCCTGCAGGCCCGCTCGCCGTATACTTCGCGCCGTGTCCGGCACCATTCGCATCGTCATCGCCAAGGTCGGCCTCGACGGCCACGACCGCGGCGCCAAGATCATCGCCCGCGCCCTCCGCGACGCAGGCATGGAGGTCATCTACACCGGCCTCCACCAGACGCCCGAGCAGGTTGCCGAGACGGTGATCCAGGAGGACGCCGACGCCGTCGGCATCTCGATCCTCAGCGGCGCGCACCTGACGCTGGTGCCGCGCGTGCTGGAGCTGCTGCGGGCCGCCGGCGCCGAGGACGTCGTCGTCGTGGTCGGCGGCACCATCCCGGCAGAGGACGCCGACGAGCTGCGCGCCCAGGGCGTCGCCCAGATCTTCACGCCCGGCTCGCCCATGGGTTCGATCGTCGACTTCGTGAGAGGAGCAGTGCCGGCATGAGCATCGACGTCACCCGCGACGGGGCAGTCGCCATCGTCACCGTCAATCGCCCCGAGGCCCTGAACGCGCTCAACCTGGAGACGATCCAGGAGCTGCGTAGCGCCCTGCAGGCAGTCGCCACCGACGACAGCGTCCGCGCAGTCGTCCTCACCGGCGCAGGCGAGAAGGCGTTCATCGCCGGCGCCGACATCAAGTACATGAGCACGCTGACCGTGCTCGAGGCACGCGCCTGGGGCGCGCTCGGTCACGCGTGCGCGAGCCTGCTCGAGTCGATGCCCAAGCCGACGATCGCCGCCATCAACGGCTTCGCGCTCGGCGGCGGCTGCGAGATGGCGCTCGGCTGCGACATTCGCTACGCCTCGACGAAGGCGAAGCTCGGCCAGCCGGAGATCAACCTCGGCATCCTGCCCGGCTGGGGCGGCTCGCAGCGCCTGCCGCGCGTCGTCGGCCTGGGCATCGCCAAGGAGCTGATCTTCACCGGCCGCATGGTGGACGCCGCCGAGGCAGCCCGGATCGGCCTCGTCAACGCCGTCTTCGAGCCGGAGGAGCTCCTGCCGAAGACGCTGGAGCTCGCCCAGCAGCTCGCCGGCAAGAGCCCGTCGGCCATGGCCTTCGCCAAGCAGGCCACGAACCTCGCCCTCCAGGGCTCCGTCGCCGACGGCCTCGCGCAGGAGGCGACGCTCTTCGCCGCCCTCTTCGCCACCGAGGATCAGAGCGAGGGCATGGGCGCGTTCATCGAGAAGCGCCCACCCAGCTTCACCGGCCGGTAGCCGCGTGGCCCTCCACCGCGCCGCCCGTCTGCTGCGGGAGCCGGGCCGCGTGCCCGCGGCGATCGTCCGGCGCATCCTGCCGCGCCATCCGCGCCTCGGCTTCACCTGGGTGCACCTGGCGGACGGCTCGGTTACCTTCCGCGAGGCCGGGTTCGTCTCGGCCTCGTCGCCGGCGCTCCTGCTCGCCCGCCACAACTACGAGACAGCCCGGATCGCGGCGTTGCTCGCTGGCCGCCTGTTCGAGGCATCGCTTGAGGTCGGCTGCGGCTACGGGCGCCTGACACCGACGTTCGCCCGCTGCTCGCGGCAGCACACGGCGATCGACATCAACCCCGACGCGCTGACGCAGGCCCGCGCCACCTACCCGGCGTACGACTTCCGGCCGGGCTCGGCCACGGAGATCCCGTTCCCCGACGACTCGTTCGATCTCGTCTGCACCTGGACGGTCATCCAGCACGTCCCGCCCGACCGGATCGCACAGGCCTGTGCCGAGCTGCTCCGCGTCCTCCGGCCCGGCGGCTGCCTGCTGCTGTGCGAGGAGACCGCCATCCCCGCTACGACGCCGGCGCGTCGCCACACCTGGGAGCGCTCGGAGAGCGAGTACGGGGCGCTGCTCCAGCCGCTCCGGCTTGCCGACTCCGGTTTCATCGACGAGATCGACGCCCTGCCGGGGATGCGTTCGCCCGGCCGGGTCATGCTGTGGGTCGACGACGCCGACGGCGCCTGAGCTACTCCCGGCTCAGCGCCCGCTGAGCGCCACCGCAGCCGGCGCCGCATCTGCCGCCGCCTTCGCCACGACCAGCCACGCATACGGCGACACGGCCCCGCCCCCGCCGGGGTGCGCCTCGAAGTGCAGGTGCGAGGGCCCGCCGTTCGCGTCGCCCGAGTCCCCGACGAAGCCGATCTGCTGGCCGGCGGTGACGTGGTCGCCGTCCCGGAGTCCTGGCGCCCAGGCGACCCCGGCGACGCAGCCGCCACGGTTGTCGTTGCCCGTGCCGAGATCGTTGTTGAGGTGGATGTACTCGTACATCGTCCCGCTGGCGCCGTAGAGGTAGAGCATGCAGCCGGCCGAGGCCGAGCGCGTCCACATGGCCACGGTGCCGCTCTCGACCGCCAGCACCTTCGAGCGCTTCGCGGCGACGAGATCGTTGCCGGGATGCGACCAGCGCGAGCGCGGCTCGCCGAAGTCGTCGCGGAAGGAGACGGGCCCGACCACGGGGAAGACGAGCGCAGGAACCCCGGCGCTGCGCGCAGCCGAACGGTGGTTGCTCAGGGCAGCCTGCGCGGGCAGGCCGAGCGCCCCTGCCGTGATGAGGGCGATGGCTCCACCGAGGAAGCCGCGGGATGTCGTCCGGAGTCGCAGCATCGAGAGCTGAGGCGGAAGCGCGGAGCGGGCAGAGTAACGCCGCTCCCACGCCGAGTCAAACCCGCGAAGGGCGATGTCAGACAACCGCCGCCCAGGAGTGCCGGACGGTTTAGACTCCCTGATCATGAAGATTGCCGTCTGCGTGAAGCAGGTACCCGAGGCGACGGGCCAGAGGAAGATCGACCCGTCCAGCAAGCGACTCGACCGTTCCGGCGAGGGCGCGCTCAACCAGTACGACGTGAACGCTGTCGAGGAGGCTCTCCGCATCAAGGAGGCCAACGGCGACCAGGGAGAAGTTGTGCTCATCTCCCTCGGCCCGGAGAGCGCGCTCGACGCGATGCGCAAGGGTCTGGCCATGGGTGCCGACCGCGCTGTTCTCGTCTCCGACGCCGCCGCCGCCGGCTCCGACCTGGTGGCGACGAGCTATGCGCTCGCCCAGGCCCTGGCCCGCGAGAGCGCCGATCTGATCCTCTTCGGCCAGCAGTCGAACGACTCCGACGGCGCCCTGCTCTGGGCTGCCGTCGCCGACCGGCTGAAGCTGCCCGTGATCTCGCAGGCCGCCGAACTGACGATTGCCGGTGGCAAGGCGAGGGCGAAGCGCCAGACCGAGTTCGGCTACGACGTGGTCGAGGCCACGCTGCCCGCCGTGGTCGCCGTCTCCGACGCGATCAACGAGCCGCGCTACCCGTCCCTCAAGGGGATCATGGGCGCCAAGAAGAAGCCGCAGGACATCCTCTCGCTCGCCGACATCGGCGCCGAGACGGGTCGCGCCGGCGAGGCCGGCTCGCGCACCGAGGTGCTGACGCTCAACGCGCCGCCCTCGCGCGGCAGCTCGCAGAAGATCGAGGACGACGGCTCTGCTGCCGAGCAGATCCTCGCCTTCCTGGTGGAAAGGAAGCTCGTCTGATGCGCATTCTCGTCTTCCTCGAGCACGCAGGCTCGGAGATCCAGAAGAACAACCTGGGCGTCCTTGCGAAGGCTGCGGCTCTCGGCGCCGAGGTCTCGGGGGTCGTGCTCGGCCACGGCGTTGCCGGGCTCGCCGAGCAGGCGGGCCGCTTCGGCGCCGCCACGGTGTACGTCGCC
>CANNRA010000208.1 GCA_947507735.1 Actinomycetota bacterium | reverse complement strand
TTCTTCTTCTTGCGACGGCGGCGCGACTTGGTCGGCGCGGCCTTCGGCGTGGGCAGGTTCTCGGCAAGCGCGTCGGCGATCTCGCCGACCGTGCCGATCCGCTCGCGCGCGGCGTCGATCAGCTGGTTGGCGCGCGGCGTGTAGCCCTCGGCGGACGCGAGCAGCGCCACGCCGATGTTCCGCGGCTGCGCGAGCGCCACCTGCCCGAGCTTCAGCACGTTCTCCTCGTGGCGGTGCCCGCGGGAGTTGGCGACCGCACCGAGCAGCCGCTTGCCGTCCGGGTACTCCGCCGAGGCGCGGCGATCCTGCAGCTTGCGCGTCCCCTTGGCGAGCTTCCACAGCCAGCGCTCCAGGATCTGGTCGGGCGCCACGGCCTTGCCGTCGCTCAGCGCGCGGAGCAGCGTGCGGATGCCGAGGATGCGCTCCTTCTCCCAGGTCGGGGCCTGCAGCACGAGGGTGACGAGGTCGTCGAAGTCGGCGCGCTCGATCGGCATGCCGACGCGGTCGGCGAGCGCGACGGCGCGCAGCTTCTTGTTGGGGTTCTCGGCAGCGGCGGTCGAGAGGAACTGCTCGAGCGCCGGCTTCGCGACACCGTTCTGGATGAACTTGCGGACGAAGTCGGAGCGCTCCTCGTAGCGGATCGTGCGCCCGGCGATGGTTCCCCAGTAGCGCTGCTCCTCCTCGTCGAGGTAGCGCGGATCGACGCGCTGCCACTCGTGCAGGATCACGCTGAGCCGGCGCACGACGTCGGGCGTGACCGGGACGAGCCAGTTGGCCGGGGTCAGGTGGCGGCGGGCGCGGCGCTGCGAGCGGCGGCGGGGCGCGGGCGTAACCCGGGCGCCCTCGCGGTAGAAGTCGGCGTCGAGCAGCGAGTGCAGCGACACCACGCGGTCGTGGTGCGTCGAGGACTTCGGCACGAAGTCGACGACGATGCCGGCCTCCTTGCGCGGGTGCAGGCGCATGATGCGGCCGATGCGCTGCTGGTAGATGCGCTTCGACGCGGTCGGTGCAAGGTGCATGCAGACCGTGGCGCGCGGCGAGTTCCAGCCCTCGGCGAGCAGCATCGCGTTGATCAGCACGTTGATCTCGCCGCGCTCGTAGGCGGCCAGCGTCTCGGCGAGCTTCACCGGCGGCGTCTTGCCGGAGACGGCCTCGGCCTTGATGCCGGCGGCGCGGAACTCCTGCGCGAGGTTGTAGGCGTGATCGACGCCGGCCGCGTAGACGATGCCCGGCGTCGCGCCGAAGCGGTCGCGGTAGAGCGAGGCCGCAGCCTGGTTGAGCGCCTGGTGGTCGAGCGCCTTCGCCAGCAGCCCCTCGTCGAAGTCGCCGCCGACGATCGGCACCGAGTTGATCGCGGCGACGGGCGGCACGCGCAGGCAGCGCAGCGGCGCCACGAGGCCGCGCCGGGCCGCGTCGGCGAGCGGCAGGTCGTCCACCGAGGCGGGGAAGACGTCCGAGACCTGCTTGGCGATCAGCTCCTCGGTTGCCGTCATGCCGATGTAGATCGGCTCGCTCAGCGCGCGGATCGCCGCGGAGGTCTTCTCGCCGAGCGCCGTGTGGGCCTCGTCGCAGATGATGAGCTGGTAGGCGTCGCGCGAGATGTCGTCGACATGGCGCGCGAACCAGGCGTAGGTCTGGATCGTCACCGGGCTCGGCTTGCGCGAGGACTGGCCCTTGAGGATCGCGTCGTGGAAGCGGTCGCGGTAGCCGCCCTCGGTGAGGTCGTTCTCGAACTGGGTGACCAGCAGGCGGCGGTGGGTGAGGATGAGGACGCCCTCGGTGCGGGCCGCCTCGACGAAGCCCTGGGCGGCGACGGTCTTGCCGGACGCCGTCGGGTGGCGGAAGCGGAAGCGACGCACCGAGCCGGGGTCCTCGCCGGTGAAGGTCGGGACGTCGTCGTCCTCGCTGGGGCCGGCACCCGTCTCGCCGCCTTCCTCAGCGTCGCCGACGGGGACGTGCAGCACGTCGTCCGGCTCGTCGGCCTCCTCTTCCAGCTCGTCGCCGTCGCCGTCGTCCTCGTCGAGGTCGTTCGGGTCGCTCTGGTTGGTGTTGATCAGCTCGGTGAGCATCCCGGCGAGCGCGTCGATCTGATGGCGGCGCAGCTCGATGCCGGAGAGCAGGTGCGGGGCCGGATCGCCGAGCACGCGCTCCAGGCCGAGCATCAGGGCGAAGCGGGTCTTCCATTGCGGGCTCGGCTGCCTGTGCCCTGCGTCGAGCTCGAGCACGGCCTCGTCCAGCGCGCGGCGGCGCGCGGTGCCGGGCGCCAGCGACTCGTCGGGATTCTCCCCTTCGTGCAGGAAGGGCTCGCCCGCCCAGGCAGAAGCCCGGAGCGCGACGGCCGCCAAGCCCGCCGCCGACTCCGACAAATGGGTCGGATACTCGGTCGAGTTCTGCATGTGCGCGGCGCACGTACCGTGCCGCTAGGAAGGATGGCGCCCGCAGGATCCCCGACGGGCGACGCCGGGCCGCAGCATATCGAATCACCGCGGACAGGCCGCGGGGTCTGCAGCCGCCGGTCGGGCGGAGCTAGCTGCCCAGCCCGCCGAACAGCGCGAACGGGTTCTCCGGGCGCACCTCGTAGACGAGCTCGCCGCCGGGCGCGACGGTGCCGTGCAGGCGGTGCGCGAGCTGGTCGGCGTCCTCGCGGCTCGCGGCGCCGACGATCAGGTGCTCCCAGGCGCGGACGGGTGCGTAGCCCTCGCGCTGCAGCTGCTCGGCCAGGAGGCGTGCCTCCTTGCGTGAGGCGGCGGTGACGCGCACCTCCCAGGGTGCGTAGCCGCGGGCGAGCAGCTCCTGCTCGGCGCCGGGCGCGGGCGCATCGTCGTCCCAGCGGCCCTCGGTCTCGAGCCAGTGCTCGACGACGGTCGCGGCGCTGCGGCCCTCGCGGGCGAGCTCCGACTGCACGACGGCGAGCGCCTGCGTCGCCTCGCTGTGCGCGGCGGTGTAGACGAAAACGGTGTCGTCGGCGCGAGAGACGGCGAGCCGCTTGCCCGCGAGCGCCCGTGCCAGCTCGCGCGCCTCGCTGGAGAGGTCGAGGCCGATCCGCTCGAGGAACGTCTCGACATGCTGCTCGGGCAGGGTGATGCGGATACGCCAGTCATCGTGGGCCATGGCGCAACTATGCCGCACCGTGGACGAGCCGGAATCGGGGGCGGCCCCGACGCGGGACGGGGTCGGCCGCAACGCGGTCAGTCGCCTCGGCTGCGCCCTGCCGGGGCGGTGCGGCTAGCTCGGGCCTACGGCAGCTCGGCTGCGGCGGCCGCGTCCAGGATGACGACGGTGCTGCCGCGGAGCGAGCGCACGAGGCTTGCCGGGGTCGAGGCGACGGGCTCGCCGGAGAAGGCGCGCGCCGCTGCCGCCGCCTTCTCGCTGCCGGTGACGAGGAAGACGATGCGGCGGGCCGCGCAGAGGGCGGGCACGGTCAGCGTGATGCGCTCGACCCATGGCTCGAGGCCGGGCTCGGCCGCTACCGCGCGTCGTGCCTGCTCGGCGACGCTGGCCTTGCCGGGGAAGAGCGAGGCGGTGTGCCCGTCGCCGCCGAGCCCGAGCAGCACCAGGCCCAGCTCGACACCGGCGAGCGCAGCGTCGAGCTCCGCGGCCGCGGCTGCCGCGCCCAGCTCCCCGCGGATCCGCTGTACCGCCAGCGGCGGCCGCTCCAGCCGGTCGAGCAGGCTCTCGCGCGCGAGGCGGTAGTTCGAGCGGTCGTCGTCGGGCGCCACG
>CANNRA010000207.1 GCA_947507735.1 Actinomycetota bacterium | reverse complement strand
GATGCCGGCACGGTCAGCATCGGCGGCGACATCTGGAGCGCCCGCCCGTACGTTGAGGGCGATGTCATCGACCAGGGCGTGACCGTGGAGGTCGTCGAGATCGACGGCGCCACGGCACGCGTCATGCGGTAGGAGAGAAGGGGAGACCGTCGTGAACGCAGTCGCAGTTGTCCTGGTCGTGCTCGTCGTGCTGGCGCTGTTCATGCTCTCGCGCGCGGTGCGGATCGTCCCGCAGGCCCGTGCTGGCGTCGTCGAGCGGCTCGGCCGCTACCACCGCACTCTGGAGGCCGGCTTCCACATCGTCGTGCCGTTCGTCGATCGGGTGCGCCCGCTGATCGAGCTGCGCGAGCAGGTCGTCTCGTTCGAGCCGCAGCCGGTGATCACGCAGGACAACGTCGTCGTCAACATCGACACGGTCATCTACTTCCAGATCACCGATCCGCGCGCCTTCTCGTATGAGATCGCGGGCTACATCCAGGCGATCGAGCAGCTGACGATCACGACGCTGCGCAACGTCATCGGCGGCCTCTCCCTGGAGCAGGCGCTGACCTCGCGCGACGAGATCAATGACCGGCTGCGCGGCGTGCTGGACGAGGCAACCGGCAAGTGGGGCATCCGCGTCGTCCGCGTCGAGCTGAAGGCGATCGACCCGCCGATGTCGATCAAGGAGGCGATGGAGAAGCAGATGCGCGCCGAGCGCGACAAGCGCGCCGCCATCCTCACCGCCGAGGGCACGAAGCAGTCGGCGATCCTCTCCTCCGAGGGTGCGCGCCAGAGCGACATCCTGCGCGCCGAGGGCGAGAAGCAGGCGGCGATCCTGCGCGCCGAGGGCCAGGCCCAGGCGATCGAGACCGTCTTCAAGGCGATCCACGAGGGCGACGCCGACCCGAAGCTGCTCGCCTACCAGTACCTCCAGGTGCTGCCGCAGATCGCCCAGGGCGACGCCAACAAGGTCTGGATCATTCCCAGCGAGTTCGCCAACGCGCTGGGCGCGCTCTCGACGATTACCGGCGGCGTCGGCAAGCTGGCCGGCACGGACGACGGGGACGCCGAGAAGAAGGCGTAGCGCGCGCTACGCGCCGGGCACGTCGCCGGCGCGCAGCCACAGCCACAGGCCGAGGAACGCGGCGGCGATGGCGATGACGAGCGCGGCCACCGCGAGGCCGAGGCCGTACTTGCCGAGCGTCCGGCTCGACTCGTCGCGGGCGCTTGGCGCCTTTGCCTCGCGCGAGAAGACGATCGGCCGGAAGATCTGCGTGAAGCCACCGGCGTAGCGCAGCGTTGTCTGGAAGGTCAGCGGTTGCTCGCCGTCGGGCGCCTCGACGATCGCTGTGAACAGGCCGTACTGGCCGACCGGGATCGAGCCACCACGCCAGGTCACCGTGCGGCCGTTGACGGTTGCCGTCCAGCCGGGCACCGCCTGCACGACGGCCAGCTGCGCGTCCTCGGGGATGGTCACCTTGAGCTCGGTGGCGGGTGTCTTGCCCTCGTTCGGCGCGTAGAAGGTGAGGCGCGCCGGCTGGCCGGGGACGATCTGAAACGGCTCGATGTCGACGTGCGCCAGCGCGGCCGGGGCCGCTGCGAGCGCCGCTGCGGCGACGGCCGCCACGGCGGCGAGGTGCAGGCTGCGAGAGCGGGAGCGGCGCATCACCCGGCATCTTGGCTCATGCGGCGGCGGGCAGCCCCTGGTCGCGGGCAGCCTGCGTGCCGTGGCGGCCGTTAGGCTGGCTCGCATGACCGGGAGGATCGACAAGCGCGCGATGGCCTACCTCTCGGGCGGCCACATGGCCACCGACCTCTCGGCGGGGACGCTGCCGGCGCTGCTGCCGTTCTTCAAGGATCGCTTCCACCTGTCGTACACGCTCGCGGCGCTGCTGATCCTGGCCTCGACCTTCTCCTCGTCGATCATCCAGCCGATCTTCGGCCACTGGTCGGATCGGCGACGGATGGTGTGGCTGCTGCCGGCCGGCGTCTGCGTGGCGGGCATCGGCATCGCGCTGGGGGCGGTGATGCCGTCGTACTGGCTGCTGCTCGTGTGCGTCGTCATCTCCGGCCTCGGCATCGCTGCGTACCACCCGGAGGCCTCGAAGTGCGCCTCGTTTGCCAGCGGCGACCGCCGCGCGAGCGGGATGTCGCTGTTCTCGGTGGGCGGCAACATCGGCTTCGGCCTCGGCCCGGTGGTGGCGGTGCCGCTCGTGGAGTGGCTCGGCATGGCGGGAGGCCTGCTGATCGCCGTGCCGACGACGATCATCGCCGGCGTGCTCCTGCGCCAGCTGCCGCGCTTCCACGAGATCACGACGGGCACGCGCGCTCGCGCGGTGCGGGACGGCGAGAACGACCGGCGTGCCCTCGTCACCCTGCTCTCGATCATCACGCTGCGCAGCGTGGCCGTCTACGCCCTGATCACGTTCGTGCCGCTCTACGTGGTCGAGCAGGGCCACTCCAAGGCGTATGGCAGCCATCTGCTCGCAATCATGCTGCTCGCAGGGGGCGTGGGCACGCTGCTGGCCGGGCCCACGGCCGACCGCTTCGGGCGGCGGCCGCTGCTCACCGTCAGCACCGCGATCTGCGCCGCGTGCACCGCCGTCTTCATCGTGGTCGGTGGCGTGGGCGGGGCGGCCGCGCTCGCGGGCGTCGGCATCTGCACGATTGCCACCTACGGCGTGACGACGCTGATGGGCCAGGAGTACATGCCGCGCAACATCGGCATGGCATCCGGCCTCTCGATCGGCCTCTCGATCGGCCTGGGCGGGGTCGCGGCAGTGATCCTCGGCGCCGTCGCCGACAGCATCGATCTGCGGACGGCGCTCTGGATCACGGTCGCCGCGCCCGTCGCCGGAGTGCTGCTCTCGTTCACCCTGCCGCCTGTGGGTCGGAAGCGTTCCGTCACCGCCGTCACGCAGCCGCTCGGCGCCACGTCGATCGACTAGGCTCCGCGCCATGTCCGAGACGATCTCCGCCTTCTTCGCTGGCCTGCCCGACCGCATCGATCCGGTGCGCGTCGCCGACATCGACACCAGCTTCGCCTTCGACATCGCCGACGCCGGTCACTGGACGGTGCGCCTCGCCGGCGGCGCCGCCACCGTCGAGGACGGCCTCGCGGCGGACGCGCAGTGCACGATCCTCGCCAAGGCGCAGCACTTCGAGGAGATCCTCTCCGGCAAGCGCAACCCGATGACGGCCTTCATGACCGGCAAGCTCAAGGTCAAGGGCGACATGGCGGCTGCGGCACAGCTCAAGGAGATCTTCGGGCAATGACGCTCGATCCGCAGATCGCCGCGTTCCTCGCAGCGGGCGTCGCAGCCGGCACGCCGCCGCCCTACGAGCTGCCGCTCGAGGGTGCGCGCGCCGGGATGCGGGCGGCCGGCGCTGCCATGTGGGGTGAGCCTGCCACCGTCGGCGCGGTGCGTGACATCGAGATTCCCGGCCCGGGTGGCTCGCTCGGCGTACGGCTGTACGTGCCGGTCGGACACGCCGCGGGCGCCGCCGGCACGCTCGTCTGGTTGCACGGCGGCGGCTGGGTGCTCGGCGACCTCGACTCGCACGATGCCCTGTGTCGCAGCCTGGCCGAGCGCTCGCGCAGCATCGTCGCGGCCGTCGACTATCGCCTCGCGCCCGAGCACGTCTTCCCGGCGGCGGTCGACGACGCGTGGGCAGCGACCCGGTGGGCTGCGAGCCCTGCGGCCGCGGCGCACGGCCTCGACCCGACCCGGGTTGCCGTTGGCGGCGACTCGGCCGGCGCGAACCTGG
>CANNRA010000206.1 GCA_947507735.1 Actinomycetota bacterium | reverse complement strand
GGTGGCGCCATCGCGGGCCTCCTGGCCGTCGGCGGCACGATGGCGGGCCTCTCCGGCGACGGTGCCGACGGCTACTACTCCGGCAACGGCCTGCTGGCGGCGCTCTGCGGCGGCTGGCTGGCGGCGGCGACGGCGACGGACACGGCGCCGGGCGACCCCGACGTTGCGCCGACCGCGCCGCGCTGACAAGATCGGCCCACTTCTCAAAGGAGCACGCGATGCCGAAGGGCAAGGGCTGGACGGCGGTCACGCCGGACGAGCAGGAGTGGAAGACCCCGAGCTGGATGCCGCCGGAGGTGCCGCGGCGCATCGTCGAGCTGACCGAGGTCACGCAGATGGAGCACATGCGCGGCCACCTCTGGAAGTTCCCGCCGGGCGTCGCCGGCCGCAAGCACCTGCACACCCAGCAGGAGGAGATCTTCGTCGTCATCGAGGGCGCGTTCACGATGACGCTCGGCGAGGAGGCGGCGGAGGTCGTGCTCGGGCCGCGCTCGGTCGTCGTGCTCTCGCCGAACACGCCGATCCACATCCGCAACGACTCGGCGCATGACGCGGTCGCCTTCATGGTGGGCGCGCCGCCGGTGCGCGGCGACGGCGTCGTGCTGGAGGGCTGACGCACAATGGCCTCGCCGCTCCTCGCCCCGCAGCTGATCAAGGACAGCCGGATGCTCTACTTCGGCTGGGTGCCCGCCGACCCGGCCGCCGCGCGCGCCCTCGTGCCCGCGGGCCTCACCCCGGCCGACAACACGGCGATCTACATCAACCAGTACGTCGTCGACCGGCCCGAGCAGACCTCCGGCTTCGGCGCCTACTCGCTGACCTATCTCGGCGTCGACCTCAAGGGCCTCGACCTGGCCGACGGCACGCCGGGCCGCTGGTGGACGCACTACGTCAACTCCTCCGCCGGGATGCGCGAGTACGCGGCGGAGCGTGGCCTGCCGGCCGAGCCGGGAGAGACGGTGCTCGAGCTCGACGGCGACATCCTCACCGCCACGACCTCCGTGGGCGGCGCCCCGCTGATCCGCAGCCGCGCCCGCGTCGGCGCCACGCGCCCCGACCTCGTCGCCCGCGGCCAGCTGCTCTACATCACCAAGGTGAACGGCGTGCTGACCCGCGGCCAGTACCCGTACGTGCTCGATCCGGTCGATCCGTTCGAGCTGCTCTCGCTGGAGTTCCTGCAGCCGGGCCACCCGGTGCACGCCCTCGCGCCGGCCTCGCCGCTCGAGATCACGCAGGGCTTCTACTCGCCGCGGGTGACGTTCTGTTACCCGGGCGGCGAGAATGCGCTCTAGACTCGGCCGCACATGCTGATTGCAGTCGCGCAGACCGAGCCGCAGCTCGCCGAGGTTGCCCACAACCTCGAGGCTGCGATCGCGCGGATCGAGGAGGCCGCGGCCCAGGGCGTGCAGCTGCTCGTGCTGCCCGAGGCCCAGCTCACCGGCTACGTCTTCAACAGCGCCGAGGAAGCCCGCGCCGTCGCGCTCGAGGTGCCCGGCCCCGAGATCGACGCTCTCGCGGCGGCCGCTGGCAGGCTCGGCGTCTTCACGGTCTGCGGCCTGATCGAGCGCGAGGGCGACCTGCTGCGCAACACCGCGGTGCTGGTCGGCCCGAGCACGGTGGACGGCTCGCCCGGCGAGGGCGCGCTGCTCGGCCGCTACTGCAAGACGCACCTGCCGTTCCTTGGCGTCGACCGCTTCGTGACGCCCGGTGACGAGGTGCCCGTCTTCGACACGCCGATCGGTCGCATCGGCATCGAGATCTGTTACGACCTCCGCTTCCCGGAGCTGAGCCGCAGCCTGGCCGTGCAGGGCGCCGACTTCATCGCGCACCCGACCAACTGGCCGCTGGCGGCGCTCACCAACGCCGACTTCATCACGCGCACGCGCGCGCTGGAGAACCGCGTCTACCTGCTCACGGCCAACCGCAGCGGCTTCGAGCGCGGCACCGAGTTCTGCGGCTGGAGCCAGATCTGCGATCCATCCGGGACGCGCGTGGTCGAGACCGGCAAGGCGGGCGAGACGCTGCTCGTGGCCGAGGCCGACGTGGCGCGCTCCCGCGACAAGAACATCATCGTCATCCCAGGCGAGTACGAGATGCACCTCTGGGGTCACCGCCGTCCCGAGCTGTACGGGGCCGTGGTCGCCGAGGGCATCGCAACCACATAGGAGGTACGGGTATGCCCACCGCTGACGAGCCTCTCGTCTACAAGGCGATCGTCGACAAGGACGGTCTGAAGGTCTCCGAGAGCCCCTGGGGCCCGGACGACGAGATCGGCCGCCTCAACTGGATCACGCCGGAGTCGAACAAGCAGATCCTCGAGTCGCTCAACGGCTCGGCGGTCTTCGACCTCGCCACCGATTACTTCATCGGCATGCCGTCCTGGTCGGCCGCGGGTGACCCGCCGTACGACATCTGGATGACGCACACGCCCCAGGGCTCGCAGAACGACTCCCTGACCGGCGCCGACGCCGAGGTGCACGAGCGCCACTCCTACTGCGGCGACTCAATGTCGATGTACACGCACTGCGGCACGCATCTCGACACGCTCAACCACCTCGGTCACTGGGGCTGCTTCTGGAACGGCTGGAACGAGGCCGACCATCTTGGCTCGCGTCACTGGGAGGTCGGCGGCGCCGAGAAGTACCCGCCGATCATCGGCCGCGCCGTGCTGCTCGACATCGCCGGCGCCCATGGCGTCGACTGCCTGCCGGACAGCTACGCGATCAAGCCGGACGAGATCAAGAAGGTTGCCGCCAAGCAGGGCACCACGCTGCGCAAGGGCGACATCGTCCTCTTCCGCACGGGCCGCATGACCAAGTGGCCGGCCTACAACGACTACCTCGTCGCCTCGCCGGGCATCGATCTCGACTCGGCGAAGTTCCTCTGCGAGGACATCGGTGCCATGTGCATCGGCGCCGACTCGATCGGCCTCGAGGTCATGCCGTGGGAGCAGGAGAAGGCCTTCCTGCCCGTCCACTCCTACATGTTCGCCACCGCGGGTGCGCAGATCATGGAGGTCATGTGGCTGGAGGAGCTCGCACGCGAGAAGCAGTACGAGTTCGCCTTCATCGGTGCCGCGCTGAAGCTGCGTGGCGCGACCGGCTCGCCGTTCCGCCCGATCGCGGTGCCGCTCAAGGACTAGAGCGTCCGCGCCGGCGCCGGGGTCACACCCTGGGCGTCGGCTGAAGGGAAGTCCGGCCGGGGGCCGGGTGGTGTGGCTACGGCCGTGCCGCCCGGCCCTTCGGCGTTGCCGGCGGCCGCTAGCGGCCGAAGATGTCGGTCGGCACGACGGCCGAGACGAGCACGTTCGGAACGTCAACGATCTCGCTGATGCGCAGGTCGCAGACGGCGCCCATCAGCGCGTAGGCGGCATCCCGCCGCAAGCCGTGCACCGCGACGAGCCAGCCCAGCAGCTCCTCGAGCGCGTTGCGGGCGGCGAGGTTGACATCCATCGCCGCGTTCGAGCCGTCGGCGCGGATCGGCAGGCCGGTCGTGGCGAACTCGGGGCGGCCGCGCAGCAGCGGCAGCGCCGGGGTCGTGTACGCCGGGGTGCGCGGCCGCCACGCAGGCGCCTGCTCGACGCGGAAGCGCACGGTGATCGCGCCGTCCATCTCGACCGCGGTGCCACTGACCTCGCCGTCGCCCTGGCAGAAGTGCAGGTCGCCGACCGAGAAGAGCGCGCCGGGCACCTCGACGGGGAAGGTCACAACCGAGCCGATCGTGATGCCCTTGGTGTCCATGTTGCCGCCGTTCTCGCGCGGCGGGATCGTCCG
>CANNRA010000205.1 GCA_947507735.1 Actinomycetota bacterium | reverse complement strand
GGCTGGGAGCGCCTGCTGGCCGCGCCCGCCGACGTGCGCGCGTGGGGCCTCGCCGGCAAGGCGCTCGCCGAGCGCGTCACCTGGGACGACACCATCGCGAGGCTGCTCGCGTGACCGGCCGCCGCCGCCAGCCGGGTGTCGCGTGAAGGTCGCCTCCTTCTCGCCGATGCCGCCGGAGCGCTCCGGCATCGCCGACTACACGGCGCTGCTGCTGCCCGCGCTGCGCGAGCGGCTGGAGATCGAGGTCGTCAAGCGCGGCAAGCAGAAGCTGCCGCGCGGCTGCGACATCGGCCTCTTCCAGATCGGCAACGACCCGGACGCGCACGCCTGGATCGTGCAGGCGCTGCGGCGCTCGCCCGGCGTTGTCGTGCTGCACGAGATCGTGCTGCACCACCTCGTTGCCGGGCTGACGCTGGCGCGGCGCGACTCGAAGGGCTACCTCGACGCCATGGAGCGCGAGGGCGGCCTGGCGGCACGGCTGCTCGCCTTCGGCGTGATCGAGTCGAAGATCCCGCCGCTCTGGGAGACGCGCCCCGAGGACTTCCCGCTGGCCGGCGAGATCCTCGATCTCGCCGCTGCCGGCGGCGGCCTGATCGTCCACTCGCGCTACGTCGAGCAGGGTGCGCGGGCCGCGGGCTACGCGGGCCCCGTCTTCCGGGTGCCGCACCCGGCCTGGCCGGCGCCTGCGCTGGAGCCTGCGCGGATCGACCCGCCCACGGGCGCCCCCGGTGGCGTGCTCGGCCCGGTGATCGGCTGCTTCGGCCACCTCAACGCGGCGAAGCGCGTGCCGCAACTCCTGGAGGCGTTCGCCCAGCTGCGGCGCACCCACCCGGGCGCGAAGCTGCTGCTCGTGGGGGCGAAGGCGCCGCGCTTCGAGCTCGACCAGCGCATCGAGAAGCTCGGCCTCGGCGACTCGCTGCAGCGCGAGGAGTATGTGCCGGAGGAGCGCCTCTGGTCGCTGATGGCCGCCGCCGACATCCACGTCTGCCTGCGCGCGCCCACCATGGGCGAGACCTCGGGCAGCGCGTTGCGCGCGCTCTCGCTGGGCAAGCCGCTTGTCGTGTCGGAGCTCGGCTGGTTCGCCGAGCTGCCGGCTGCCGTCGCCCTGAAGGTGCCGGTGGACGAGCACGAGACGCGCACTCTCGCCGGCGCCCTCGCGCTGCTGGCCGACGACCCCGCCGCACGTCGCGCGATGGGCGAGGCGGCACTGCACCTCGCCCAGACCGAGCACTCGGTGGCCCACGTCGCCGACCTCTACGCCGCGGCTCTCGTGCAGGCGGCGGGTGGCGGGGCCGTCGCCGACGCGGTGCTGGGTGAGGTCGCCCGGGCTGCCGCGGACGTCGGCATCGGCGGGGGCGCCACCGTGGACGCTGCCACCGTCGAGATCGCCGAGCGGCTGCGCGAGGTGGGGCTTGGCCGCTAGGGGCGGGGCGGCACGCGCGCTCGCCCTGCTCGCCGCGCGCCTCCCGGTGTGGGCGTGGCTCGCTGGGCTCGTCGTGCTCTCCACCGCGATTCGCTACGCCCTCGGGCGGCGCATCGTCGCGCCCTGGATCTTCGTCGACGAGCTGATCTACACGGAGCTCGCGAAGAGCTTCGCGCAGGGCGGGCACTTCCTGGTGCGTGGCGCTGCGAGCCCCGGCTATGGCCTGATCTACCCGCTGCTCGTCTCGCCGGCGTGGGCGGCGTTCACCGCGATTCCCGACGCCTACGCCGCGGCGAAGGGCATCAACGCGCTGGCGATGTCGCTCGCGGCGGTGCCGGCCTACCTGCTGGCACGGCGGGTGCTCGGGAGGGGCCACGCGTTCCTGGTCGCGGCACTCACGGTCGCGGTGCCGTCGATGCTCTACACGGGCGTCCTGATGACCGAGAACGCCTTCTACCCGCTCTTCCTCTGCTCGGCTCTGGCGCTCGTCGCGTATCTCGAGACGCCGGGCTGGAAGCGGGCATTGCTCGTGCTGGCGGTGACGCTGCTCTGCTACATCACGCGCTCGCAGGCCGTGGCGATCCTGCCCGCGCTGCTCACGGCGCCGCTCCTGCACGGCCTCTACGAGCGGCGGTCGTTGCGCGAGACGGTGCTGCGCGCGCACCGCTTCCTCTATGGCCTCGTCGCTGGCGGCGCGCTGCTCGTCGTGCTCCTCCAGGTGGCGCGCGGCCGCTCGATCCTCGGCCTGCTCGGTGCCTACAAGGCGGCGACCGACTCGCACTACTCGGTGGGCGAGGTGCTCACGTGGCTGTTCCGCCATGTCGCCGAGCTCGACCTCTACCTCGGCGTCATCCCGTTCGCCGCGCTGGTGCTGCTGGCACTCCAGGGCCGGTCGCTGCCGCCGCGTGCCCGCGCCTTCACCGCAGCCGCCGTGACGCTCAGCTTCTGGATCGTTCTCCTGGTGGCGATCTTCGCGTCGCAGCCGTCGGTGCAGCGCGTCGAGGAGCGCAACATGTTCTACGTCGCGCCGCTCTTCCTGATCGCGCTGCTGCTCGTCGTGCGGCGCGAGGTCGAGTGGTCGCGGAAGTGGCTGCTCGGCGCCGCCGGCCTCGCGGCGGCGCTGCCAGGCCTCTTGCCCTACGAGAAGCTGATCGGCACGACGGCGAAGTCCGACACGCTCGCGCTGATCCCGTGGTGGCGGCTCCAGGACTCGCTCTTCTCGCTCGGCAGCGTCGCCTACGTCGTGGCGGCCTGCTCGGTCGCGGCGGCCGCGCTGCTCGTGCTCGTGCCGCGGCGCTACGCGCTCGTGCTGCCGCTGCTCGTCGGCCTCTACTTCGCCGCGGCGCAGCAGCCGATCGAGTCGTCGGTGCACGGCTTCCGCTGGGCGGGGCTGGGCGCGCTCTTCACCGGCCAGACGACCGGCGAGCGCGACTGGATCGACCGCGCCGTGGGCAGCAATGCCGACGTGGCTGTTCTCTGGTCGGGCAACGCGCACGCGTTCGTGGTGTGGCAGAACGAGATCTTCAACCGCTCGGTCGGCGAGGTGCTCGTCACCGGCGACGGCATGCCCGGCGGCCTGCCCGAGACGAAGGTCACCGTGGACGACCGCACCGGGAACCTGCTGCGTCCCGACGGCGCCCCGGTGCGTCACACCTTCGTCCTCACCGACACCTCGGTCGAGCTTGCCGGCCGCGTTGTCGCCCGCGACGAGAGGAAGGGCATCGTGCTCGTCAAGACCGACGGCGCGCTGCGCTCGCTGACCAGGGTCACGGGCCTCTACCCCAACGACTCCTGGTCGGGCCGTGAGGTCACGTACACCCGCCGCGCCTGCGCTGGCGGCACCGTCACCGCGCAGGTGCGCAACGACTCCTCGCTGCGCGACACGCCCGTCACGGTGACGGCAGTGGTCGCGGGCAGCACGGTGGCGCGCGTCTCCGTCGAGCCCCGGACGCCGGGCCAGGTGACGGCGGCGCTGCGGCCGGAGGGCGGCAGCTGCACCGTCACCTTCGTGATCGACCCGGTGACCGTGCCGAACCTCTCCACCCACGGTGCGAATCCCGACCCGCGCGAGCTGGGCGTCCACTTCGACCGCTTCGACTACGCCGCTGCCGGCGGCGGCTCCTGACCGGGGCGGCCGCGATGCGCGTCCTCTTTGACGTCACCCCGCTCTCGCACACGCGCACCGGCGTCGGCAACTACGTGCGCGGCTCGCTCGCCGGGCTCGTGGCCGCCGCAGCCGAGGACGGCCGCGGCGACGAGATCGTGGCGATCGCCCCCGCGAGCGGGAAGGGCGCGCGTGCCATCCGCGAGGCGCTCGCCGGCATCCCGGTGCAGCAGCGGCTGCGCGTGCTG
>CANNRA010000204.1 GCA_947507735.1 Actinomycetota bacterium | reverse complement strand
GGCTCAGCTCAGCGCGATCAGCACGACCCCGGCCAGCACGACGGCGACTCCGCACCAGCGTCGCGGCGTCACCTGCTCCTTGAGGAAGAAGGCCGCGAGCAGCGTCGTCATCGCGATGCTCGACTCGCGCGTCGCCTGCGCGGCGTGCGGCGGCGAGACGCGCAGACCGAACAGGTACAGCGCGTAGCCCCCGAACATCGCGATGCCGACGACGAAGGTGCGCCGGTCGAACGCGGCGCGCAGCTCGCGGCGGCGGATCACCGCGCCCGCCAGCGCGCTCGGCAGGATCGCCAGCCAGAAGAAGGGGATCGTGCCGGCATGCTGGATGCCCTCGCGGTCGATCAGCGTGAAGCCCATGATCGAGCAGGCGATCAGGGCCCCGAGCGCGACGCCCAGCAGCTGCCCCTGCTCGCGGCGGCGCACCAGCAGCACGCCACCCGACACGACGACCACGCCGGCCACCTGCAGCGCCGTGGCGCCGACACCGAGGAACGCCGTCCCCACGGCCAGCACCAGCACCGGCGCGAGCCCGCGCGCCACCGGGTAGACCAGCGATAGCTCGAACCGCTCGTAGGCGTACGTCAACACCAGGAAGTAGCCGAGCTCGAGCACCGCCGACCCGATCAGCCACGGCCAGGCCGCCGCGGTGAAGCTCCAGGTCGCGATCACCGCGGGAGTGAAGGCAACAAGCCCGCAGATCAGGGCCGCGACGGTCGCCGCCTGGATGTCCTTGCGTCCTGCGAGCAGCGTGTTCCAGATCGCGTGGCCCGCCGCGGCGGCCAGCACGAGCACGAGAGCGTGAACGGGCACCGGCCGACTCTAGCCGCGCCCGCTACCGTGTGGGCAGGCCAGGCAGGGCGCAGCGCCTGCGTGGCGAATGAAGCGCCCCAGGGCCCTCGGGCACTCCACCCTCTTTCAGAAGGATCGCGCTCTCCATGGGCTTCTTCAGCTACCTCAGCGGATTTGGCGGCCGCGACATGGCGGTCGACCTCGGCACTGCCAACACGCTGGTGTACGTGCGTGGTCGCGGCATCGTCCTCTCGGAGCCATCGGTGGTCGCCATCGACCAGCGCACCGGTGAGGTGCACGCCGTCGGGGTCGAGGCGAAGCGGATGCTCGGACGCACGCCCGGCACGATCTCCGCGATCCGCCCGCTCAAGGACGGCGTCATCGCCGACTTCGACGTGACCGAGCAGATGCTGCGCCACTTCATCCAGAAGGTGCACCAGCACCGCTTCGCGCATCCGCGCGTCGTCGTGTGCGTTCCTTCCGGCGTCACCGGTGTCGAGCGGCGCGCGGTCGAGGAGGCGACGCTCTCTGCCGGCGCGCGCCAGGCGTACCTGATCGAGGAGCCGATGGCTGCCGCGATCGGCGCCGGGCTGCCCGTGGCCGAGCCGACCGGGAACATGATCGTCGACATCGGCGGCGGCACCACCGAGGTGGCCGTCATCTCGCTCGGCGGCATCGTCGTCTCGCAGTCGCTGCGCGTCGGCGGCGACGAGATGGACGAGGCGATCATCAACCACGTCAAGAAGGAGTACAAGCTGCTCATCGGCCAGCAGACGGCCGAGGAGATCAAGCTGGAGATCGGTTCCGCCTTCCGCCTCAAGGAGGAGGTGCAGGCCGAGGTGCGCGGGCGCGACCTGCTCACCGGCCTGCCGAAGACGATCGTGCTGAGCTCGGAGGAGGTGCGGCACGCGCTCGAGGAGCCGATCGCGCAGATCGTCGAGGCGATCAAGTCCACGCTCGACAAGACCCCGCCGGAGCTGGCCGCCGACATCATGGATCGTGGCATCGTCATGGCCGGCGGCGGCGCGCTGCTGACCGGGCTCGACGAGCGCCTGCGCCACGAGACGCAGATGCCGGTGCACGTCGCCGAGAGCCCGCTTACCTGCGTGGCCATCGGCTCGGGCCGGAGCCTCGAGGAGTTCGAGGCGATCCACCGCAGCCACCGCTCGCGGCAGCGCCACGGGCGCAAGCGTGGCCGCTACTAGCCGCTAGAGGTCGAGCCGCAGGCGCACCGCGTTCGGGGAGCGGCGTGCCCGCGATGCCTCTCTGACGGCGCCATGGCCGGGCTGCAGGGCTGGCGAGTGGACCCCCCGGTACCATCTCGGCCGTGCCTCGCAACCGCTCCGCCCGCGTGGCCGTGCTCGGATCCACCCGGCGTGCGGTTCCCCCGGGCTTCTCGCAACGCCCGGGTGGCCGGCTGCGCCGGCGGCTCGTCGTGCTCGGCCTGGTCGTTCTCTCGCTCGCGCTGATCACCGGCTACTTCCGCGAGTCGAGCGGCGGCACCGTGCACAACCTGCAGAGCACCGGCACCAAGGTGCTGCATCCGTTCCAGGTTGCCGCCGACCAGGTGGCGCTCCCCTTCCGCGATCTCGCCGACTGGGCGAGCAGCCTCTCGTCGGCGCGTAACGAGAACCGTGCGCTGCGCACGCAGGTGGACGACCTGCGACGCCAGCTCGTCATCAACCAGACCGCGGCGCAGGAGAACACCCGGCTGCGCGGCCTTCTCGCCTACGTGGACGGCCCCAGCTTCCCGGCGGGCTACCGCTCGGTGGCGGTCACCGTGATCGCCCGCGCGCCCAGCGAGTTCGACCAGCGCATCACCATCTCCGCCGGCTCTGACAGCGGGCTCCGCCTGCACGACCCCGTCGTCACCGAGGAGGGACTCGTCGGGCAGGTGACCAAGGTCGCCGCGACCGCCGCCCAGGTGACCCTCGTCACCGATGGGACATTCGCCGTATCGGTGCTCGACCTGGCGTCGAGCGCGACCGGCATCGTCCGCCACGGCCGCGCCGGCTCCGACACGCTCGTGCTCGATCGCGTCACCAAGGATCAGGTCGTCACGCCGGGCGACCCCGTCGTCACCGCCGGCTGGCGCTACGGCAACCTCGCCTCGCTGTTCCCGCGCGGCATCCCGTTCGGCACCGTCTCCAGCGTCGGGCAGATCGACACCGACCTCTACAAGCAGATCCAGGTGCAGCCGCTCGTCGACGTCTCGGCGCTGCACTCGGTGATCGTGCTCGTGAAGAAGTCCGTCAGCGAGAGCGCGACAGGCGCCGCCCAGGGGGCGGGCGGGTGATCGACGGGGTCAAAGCCCTCGTCCTCCTGTGTGTGGTCGCGGTGCTGCAGACCGCGGCCTTCTCGGACGTGCAGATCCTCGGCGGAACGCCCGATGTTGTGCTCGTCGTGCTCATCGGCGTGGCGCTGCTGCGCGGCCCGGTGACGGGTGCGCTTGCCGGCTTCCTGGCCGGCCTCGTGCTGGACGTGGCGACGCTCGACACCCCGGGCGTGACCTCGCTGCTGCTCGTGCTGGTCGGCTACTGGGTGGGTCGCTATGGCGAGACATTTGCCCACGACCGTCAACCCGGCGCCACGCTCGCCGTGGTTGCGATGACGGTCGTCTACGCCATCGCCGCGCTCGCGCTACGTGCCGTGCTCGGCGAGTCGCCGTCACCGCGCCTGGTGCTCGTCGATCACCTCTTCCCGAGCCTCGCCCTGAACGCCCTGGTCGGTGTGCCCGCCTTCTGGTTGTGCCGCCGCATCTTCCGGCCGCTCGGCGGCCCGGAGCGCTACGCAGGCAGCGCCGGTGGCAGCAGCAGTGGCGGGGAGACCGAGTTCGTTGGCTAGCGGGCCCTTCGCCGGGCGCGGCCCGATCGGCGCCGGGCGCCGTGGCGGCAAGCGCAAGGGTCGCTCCGCCCGCGATCGCCGGGGCGGGCGCAATCGCAGCGACCGCTTCCTGCCGAGCGACCCCCGGGTCGACGAGCCGTTCCGCATCACGTC
>CANNRA010000203.1 GCA_947507735.1 Actinomycetota bacterium | reverse complement strand
GGGCGGACGAGCCGGGCAGATCGCCGGCCGGGATGTCGCCGCCGGTGTCGCCGCCGTCCGGTGCGGGCGGGGTGCCGCGCCACAGCGTCGTCCCGTTGCTGCGGCGGTCGCTGCGACCGTGCACCTCGAAGCGGTACGCGACCCCGTCGTCCTCGACGAGATAGATGTGCCGGTAGCCCTCCTGGGCGTGCAGGATCATCCTCGCGTGGCGGTCGGAGACGCGCACGAGATCCTCGAAGCTCGCCATCGTCACGTCGTGCTCGGCGAAGCGCCGCCGTGGCTCGACGATCTCGACGATCAGGTGGCCGAAGCGCGCGCGGATCCGCTCCGGCGCGTCAGCCCTGCGCAGGCCGAGCAGGAAGAGGATGCCGATCGCCAGGGCGCCGGCCAGCGACGCCAGCCCGACGACCGCCGAGAGCCTGCGTGCCGACTGCACCTGCAGCTGGACGCCCAGCACCGAGATGGCCCGGGTGACGCGCTGCGTGGTCGGAGGGCCGTCCTGGGTGCGCTGCAGCGCCGTGTCGGTGCCGTCCGGCGAGGGCAGCGTCAGCTTGTAGCGGTCGAGGGGGAGCGCGAGCGCCGGCGCGAACACCTCCTTCACGGAGACGCCGCCGATGGCGCCGTGCAGCTGCACGGTGGGCCGGACGGTGATCGTGTAGGTGTCGGGCACCTGGCCGGTGACGGCTTCCAGGCGGTCGGCGAGCTTGCGCAGGTCGCTGAGACGGAGGATGCCGTGGACGCTGGCGGTGTCGCCCGTGAAGGGCTGGGCAGAGGCGAGACGGAAGGTGCGCGTCCAGCCGCTGCCGTTCGCCATCACGACGATCAGGCCGGTCGTGCCGAAGGTCGTGTGTGGCAGCTGCGTCTCGAGCTTCCAGTCGAAGCGCAGGTCGAGCGAGCGGACGACCTGGACGTAGGCGGGCTGGCCCGTGCTGAGGATGCCGTTCTCGTAGACGGCCCCGGGCGGCACCTTGGCGCTGTACGAGAACGCCCCGGTCTGCGAGTACTGGGCCGGGCCGGCGCCGAGCTTCGTGGTCGAGCGCGTGAAGGCGACGAGGGCGAGCACGCCACAGGCGAGGGCAATCAGGCCGAGCACGCCTGCGACGGCCTGGGCGGTCTGCCCGGGGACGAGGCCCCCCTGCCCGGAGCCGCCACCGCTGGCGACGGTGGAACGGCCGCGCTGGGCCGCGAGCCAGGCGCTCGACGTTGCTGCCGCCGTGCGCCGGCGCCGCTTGCGCTCGGCCTTGACACCACCGCCGAGCAGCGAGAGCAGCGCGACGATGCCGGCGACGATCGCCGAGTGGGCGGGCTCGCGCAGCCAGCTCGACCCGTTCCCGACGCCACCGACCTTGAACCAGAGGCCGCCGAGGATCTCGCTGCGCGTCGGCTCGTACGTGTCGATGAAGGCGTTGTTGTCGCCCTTCAGCACGAAGCGTTTGCCGTCGAGGCGGATGATGCGGTGCAGCACGTGGCGCTTGAGATCGCCGTTCACGTAGAGGACGACATCGCCAACGCGCGGCGTCGTCGTGGTGCGCACCACGATCAGGTCGCCCTTGTGGAGCTTCGGCTGCATCGAGGTGCCGTAGGTGAAGCTGTAGATGGTGCTGCCGCCGATCGAGGTCGGGGCGAGCGCCACGTAGCCGGCGGCAACGACCGCGAGCGCGGCAAGCAGCCCGACGACGCGCAGCGGGCGGCGACGCGTCTTCATCGACGGTTCTCGCTCTTCACACAGTCAGCATGCGTCATCGTGTCGGTGTCCGTGTGAATTCGGCTGAAAATGGTCTGTACCAGCGATGTCGCGCGGTGCCGGTACGGTGCGTCCAGCAGATTCATCTGGTCGGATAATCGGGCTTTCAGGGTGGAAACGTAATCCTTGTCTGGTAGGAAAGAGGGATGAAGTCGAGACGCGTACTGGTCGTTGACGATGAGGACGACATCCGGACGCTCGTCAGCGAGCTGCTCCGGCGGGCTGGCTACGAGGTGCTGGAGGCCGCTGACGGGCGTGCAGGCCTGCGCCTGCTGCACGAGTCAGTGCCCGATCTCGTCGTGCTCGACGTCAGCATGCCGCAGCTCGATGGCTGGCAGACGCTGGAGCGCATCCGCGATCTCTCGGACGTGCCGGTGATCATGCTGACCGCCCGCGACGGGGAGCTCGAGAAGGTGCGCGGCCTGAAGGCCGGCGCCGACGACTACGTGACGAAGCCGTTCGGCCGCCAGGAGCTGCTTGCCCGCGTCGAGGCCCTGCTGCGTCGTGGCGCCGAGCCGGTCGTCGTCGACGACTACGAGGACGGCGTCGTCTCGATCGACGTTGCCCAGCGCCGCGTGCTGGTGTATGGCGAGGAGGTGCAGCTGACGCCGCTCGAGTTCAAGCTGCTGTCGGCGCTCGTGCGCAACTCGACGCAGGTGCTCGGCCATGAGCAGCTGCTCGAGCAGGTGTGGGGCGACGCCAATGCCGTCTCGCGCGACCAGGTGAAGCTCTACATCGGCTACCTGCGCAAGAAGCTGGCGCCCGACAATCCTCAGTCGTTCCCGATCGAGACCGTGCGCGGCTTCGGCTACCGCTACCGCGCCCCCGGCGCCGAGTAGCCGCTGCGCCGCCAGGCGCCCTACGACACGAACACGACGAGTGGGATCTCCATCTCGTCGGGCGTGAGGCCGCCGTGCTGGCCGAGGAACGTCTGCTGGAAGCGGCCGCCGCCGCGCCAGTACACCGCCTCGCCCAGGTGTGGGAGCACCGCCACCTCGCCGAGCCGCGCGCGCAGCTTCGGCCCGGCTGCACCGAAGAGCCCCGCGGCCACGAGGTCGGCGGTCAGCCAGACCTCGGCGATGCCGTCGAGCCGGGAGGCGAGCCCGTCACGCACGTCGGTGGCTCGGCCCGGGGCGACGTGCAGAAAGAGGTCGCGCGAGGAGCCTGCGGGCGCGAGCGCCAGCCCGTCGGCGCCGGTGCGCAGCAGACCCGCGAGCTCCGGCCACAGCTCGTCGACGTAGACGGTGCGCTCGGGTGACACCGGGGCCATCCCGTGGTCGGCGGTCAGCAGCGTCACGGTGCCGGGGGGCAGCTGCGTCAGCGCCTCGTCCAGCAGGTCGAGCGTCCACTCGATCGCCTCGTCCACGAACGCGTGGTCGGGCCCGTGCACGTGCATCAGCTCGTCGACGTGCGGCAGGTAGACGTTCGCGAAGATCCGCTCCTCGCGCGCGACCTCGCTGACCAGCAGCTCGAACGCCTCGTCGATCGCCTGCCAGCCGGCGATGCGCGCGTCCCTGGCGATCAGCGCCGACGGCGCCAGCGCTTCGGCCCCGGCCGGGAGGAACGCCGTGGGCTGGACGACGACCGGTGTCGCGCCCGCCGCGGTGAGCCGCCGGTAGAGCGGCGACCCGTCCGGGAAGATCGCGTTGAGTGGCAGGCCGGTGACGCCAAGCGAGCCGCGCTCCTTGTTCCCGGCGAACGCGAAGAGCAGCGGGGTCACCAGCCGGTCGAGCGTGGGCTCCAGCACGTACCACTCGTAGACGCCGTGCTCGCCCACCGGCAGGCCGGTGTGCACCGTGGTCACGTGCGCCGCCGTGGTCGAGGGGAACTGGCTCGTGAGCTGCTCGATCGAGCGCGCCCGCCGGAAGACGGGATGCTCGGCATGGCGTTGCAGGAAGCGCCAGCCGAATGCGTCGAGGTACACCAGGGCGACGCGGTCGGCGCGCGGCGGCAGCGCGTGGGCGGTCAGGTCGAGGCTCGGCAGCGGCGAGGTACCGGTGAGCAGCGTCTCGACGGTGCCGGGGAGGGAGTCGAAGCAGCGCCCGCCCGGGTCGGGTGCGCGCCAGTGCTTGCCGAGCTGCATCGCC
>CANNRA010000202.1 GCA_947507735.1 Actinomycetota bacterium | reverse complement strand
GACCCGGCCGCGAACACCGCCAGCTGGCCGACGAGGCCGACACCCAGCGCCGCAATGACGAACGAGGCTGCCGCAGCGAGTGCGACCGGGCCGAGGAAGAAGAGCCCGGGCGTGGCGATCTCCCCGGCGGCGAGCGCCGCCGCGATGACCACCCAGATGGCCCACGCAGGCATGCCACGAGTGTACTGGCCGCGAGGCGGTCTCCAGCCTGGCCGGGTGGTAGGTTCAGCCCATGCTCTTCCGGCAATTCGTGGACGAGGACATGGGCTGCGGGTCGTACCTGATCGGCTGCGAGGGTGCCGGCGTTGCGGCCGTCGTCGATTCGTCCTTTGCGATCGAGCAGTACCTCGCCGAGGCCGAGCGCAAGGGCGTGCGCATCGTCTGCGTCATCGAGACGCACACGCATGCCGACCATGTCTCGGGCCACGGCCGCTTCGCGCTCGAGCACGGCGTGCCGGTGCGCGTCAGCCCGCTCGCCGAGGCCGGGTACCCGCACGAGCCGCTCGCCGACGGCGACGAGATCGAGCTGGGCAACGTCGTGCTGCGCGCGATCGCCACGCCCGGGCACCGCCCCGAGCACACGTCGCTGGCGATCAGCGACCGCACCCGCGCCGACGAGCCGTGGCTGGTGCTCACCGGTGACTCGCTGTTCGTCGGCGACGCGGCCCGACCCGACCTGGCGGTGGGCGCCGTCGAGGGCGCCGCTTGCCTCTACGACTCGCTGCGACGCCTGCTGGAGCTGCAGGACGGTGTCGAGGTCTACCCGGGTCACGTCTCGGGGTCGCTCTGCGGGGCGGGCATGAGCTCGAAGGGGTCATCGACGATCGGCTTCGAGCGGCGCTTCAACCCGGCCCTCGAGCGCGCGGCCGGCCCACGTGAGGCGTTCATCGCGCACACGGCGGCAGTCGCGGCGCCCAAGCCACCGAACCTGCAGCGCATCGTCGGGCTCAACCGCGGCCCCTGGGTGGCGCGGCCCTGCGAGCTGCAGCCGCTCGCCGCCGCCGACGGCCTGACCGTGCTCGACGTGCGCAGCGTCGCCGCGTTCGCGGCCGGCCACGTGACCGGCGCGCTCAACGTGCCGCTCGCAGGATCCGGCTTCGGCACCAAGGCGGGCTTCGTGCTCGACCCCGCCGAGCGGATCGCCGTCCATGCCGCCTCGGCGCACGACGCCCTGACGGCCGCTGCCCGCCTGCACGCTGTCGGCTTCCTCGAGCTCGTCGGCTACCTGTCGCAGCCACGGCTCGCAGCCACGCTCACCGTCTTCGACGCCCCCGAGCCGCTGCTCGCCGCCCTCGCCGGCCGCCAGCACCTGCTGGTCGACGTGCGCGACGAGCACGACGTCGCGCTCGGCAGCGCTCCCGGAGCCGTCAACGTGCCCTACCGGCTGCTGCGGAGCACCGACGCGACCGCCTCGCTGCCGCGCGATCGCGTGCTCGTCCCGATCTGTGAGAGCGGCGCCCGCGCCGCGATCGCCGCCAGCATCCTCGCGGCCCAGGGCTTCGAGGCCTGGCCGCTCGTTCGCGGCGGCGTCGCAACCTGGCGTGCAGCGCTCCGCAACACCAGCACAGCGAACGTTTAACGAAGCTTCACGGTTCTCTCACAGGCAGCTCAGCATCGACTGGTTCCATGCTGGTGAGAACTGTTCAGCACGCATTTCCCCGAGGAGGGCATTCGATGAGACAGCGCATTCTCGATCGTCCGGCGGCAGCAGCCGCAGTCGCCGTGGCAGCCCTTGCCGTAGGAGCAGGCGGCGGAGCCGGGGGCTACGCGCTCCTCTCCGGTGGCGGCACCAGCAGCGTCGCCGCGCCGATCGCCGCCTCCACCCCGGCCGACGCCACTCCGGCGCGCCCGGTCAAGCTGGCGCGCTCGCAGGCGCTGACCATCTCCGACATCGCGAAGGCATCGACAGCGAGCGTCGTCGAGATCACCGTGGCGACCGCCGGCACCGCGCGGACGAGCCTCACACCGTTCGGCCAGGGCTCCAGCCAGGCCGCGGGCTCCGGCTTCATCATCAACACGGCCGGCGACATCGTCACGAACGACCACGTCGTCGCTGGCGCCACCTCGATCCGCGTCGCCTTTGCCAATGGCCGCGAGGCCGACGCGAAGCTGGTCGGCGCCGACCCCTCGACCGACCTCGCCGTGATCAGGGTCAGCGACGTCCCGGCGGCCGAGTTGAAGCCGCTCGCGCTCGGCGACTCGACCGCGCTCTCCGTCGGTGAAGGCGTCGTTGCGATCGGTGCCCCGTTCGGCCTGGCCGGCAGCGTCACCGCCGGCATCGTCAGCGCGCTCGGGCGCGACATCACCTCGCCGAACGGCTACCCGATCTCGAACGCCATCCAGACCGACGCGGCGATCAACCACGGCAACTCGGGCGGCCCGCTGCTCGACGACACCGGCAAGGTGATCGGCGTCAACTCGCAGATCCAGAGCGATGGCGGCGGCAGCGACGGCGTCGGCTTCGCCGTCCCGGCCGCCACGGTCAAGCAGGTCACAACGCAGCTGATCGCGACCGGCAAGATCGCGCACGCCTACCTCGGCGCCCGCATCTCGACGATCAGCCAGCGCGTCGCGACGGCGCTCAGCATCCCGCGCGGCGTCCTCATGCAGCAGGTGACGGCGACCGGCCCGGCCGGCACGGCTGGCCTCAAGGCCGGCACGACGCTGAAGCCCGTCGATGGTGTCCGCTACGCGACCGACGGCGACATCGTGACGGCCGCCGGCGGCACGCCCGTGCTGACCACCGGCGACCTGCGCGCGGTGCTCGATGCGAGGAAGCCGGGCGACACGCTCGACCTCACCGTGTCGCGCGACGGCGTCACCCGCACCGTGACGATCACGCTGGGCACCCGCCCCGCCTGATCGCTCCGCACCTCGTGTCCCCCCGGGAGCCGGGCCTCTGCCGCAGCTGACCGCGGCCGGGCCCGGTCGGGGTCAGCGCGGCGGTATCCGGAAGACCTGCTCGAGGATGGCGGCGACGGCGCTCAGCGGGTCAAGCTCGCGGGCCTGCACGGCAGCGAGCAGGCGCGCCAGCTCAGGGTCGCCCTCGACGGTGCCCACGAGGTGCTCCTTGGCCCGGGCGCTCGCCAGGGCGAAGACCTCGTTGGCGAGGTTGCGGCTGCGGCGGCGCTCCAGCTCTCCCGTCTCGGCGAGAAACGCCCGGTGCTCCTCGATGCACGCCCACAGCTCCGGCACGCCCTCGCCGCGCGTCGCCTCGGTCAGCACGATCGGCGGCCTCCAGGTGCGCTCCCGGTCGAGCGAGAGGATCGAGCGCACCTCGTTCGCCATCGTCTTCGCACCCGGGCTGTCGCGCTTGTTGACGGCGATCACGTCGGGGATCTCCATGATCCCGGCCTTGAGCGCCTGAATCGAGTCGCCGCTGCCGGGCATCAGCACGAGCAGCACGGTGTCGGCGATGCCGGCCACCTCGACCTCGCTCTGGCCGGCGCCCACCGTCTCGAGGAACACGTGCTCGCGCCCGGCTGCGTCCATCAGCAGGAGCGTCTGCAGCGTCGCCTCGGAGAGGCCGCCGAGATGCCCGCGCGAGCCCATCGAGCGGATGAAGACGCCCGGGTCGAGAAAGTGGTCGGAGAGGCGGATGCGATCGCCGAGCAAGGCGCCCTGCGTGAACGGCGAGGAGGGATCGACCGAGATGACGCCGACGCTGCGCTCCAGCCCGCGCACGTGGTGCACGAGCGCGCTGATCAGGCTCGACTTGCCGACGCCGGGCGGCCCGGTCACGCCCAGGGAGTGCGCCTTGCCGGTGAGCCGATACAGCTCGCGCACGACGCCAGCCGCCAGCGCGTCGCCGTTCTCGACCAGCGTGATGGCACGGGCAAGGGCGCGCCTGTCTCCCGCGCGCACGGCGGCCACCAGGGTCTCCTGCGTCCAGTCTCGGCGTCCGGCCACGGAGGGAGCTTAGTCCGCGCTGCGGGCGGCGG
>CANNRA010000201.1 GCA_947507735.1 Actinomycetota bacterium | reverse complement strand
CGTCGTTCATCGTGGAGCGGCTCGCCCCGCCCGGCGCGATCGAGCCGCAGCCGATAGGCTCGCCGCGCGGCGACGAGCTGCTGGGAGATCTGCCCGCCGAGCAGCGGGGCGGCTCCTGGCACCTGGTCGCAGCAGATGGGCGCCGCTGGTCGGCGGGCGCCGCGGTCGTGCCGCTGCTGCGGGAGCTGCCGCGCCTCCGCTGGCTCGCCCCGGTCGTCGAGGCGCTGCCTGAGCCGGTCGTCGAGGCGGGCTACCGGCTCGTCGCGCGTCACCGTGCAACGCTCTCGCGCCTCGTCGGCGCGGAGCGCTGCGGGCGCCCCGAGGGACGCCCGCCTGCAGCTTTCGGCTAGCAGCCCTTGATCGCGTCGGTGTAGCTCGTCGACAGGTTGCCCATCGCCGAGGCGGCGGGCTCGAGCACCTTGCCCATCGCGTCCATCACCTTGTTCAGCGACTTCATGTCGCCCTTCTTCGCCGCTGTGAAGGACGACGCAATCTGGGGCAGCACCTCGGCCACCCTGTCGTACATCGTCCCGACCTTGGCGTAGGCCTCGCTCAGGTTCTTGCGGGCCTTGTCGTTGCCGCTGGCCTTCGCGATCAGCTTGCTCTCCTTGCGCAGGGCGTCGGCAATCGACCTGGCGGCCGACTGGCCGTCCTTGACGTTGGTGCCGTTCATCGCGGCACTCACGGCATTGCCCCACTCGCCCACCTTGGCGTCGAGCTTCTTCCAGTCGGAGCTCTGGGCGACCTTGCAGATCGAGTCGGCGTGCCGCGCGGGCGCAGCCTGAACGCTGCCGGCGAGCGCGAGCAGCGTCATGGTGGCGGCGGCGAGCGCGCTGCCCCTGGCAAGCCTGCTGGTGCGAGAAGCGTTCATTCGTTCCCCTCTCTCCTGCATCGAGACGGTGCGCCACCGCTGACGATCCGGCACGCAAAGCGATTCTAGTTTCACGTCGAGATTGTGGATATTGGAGTTCATGACTTCCCGTGTGGGTTCGCTCCCGCTCGCCGCCCTTGTCGCTGCGACCTCTGCCGCCCTGCTGCTTGCTGCCGCCGCTGTCGGGGCGAACCAGCCCGGTGATCCGTGCGGCACCGAGGGTGCGACCGCCGACCTCAATGGCGGCAAGATCAAGTGCGTTGGCGGCGCCTGGCAGCCATCCGCCGGTGGCGCCCCCGGCACGCCCGGTACCCCGGCCACGGCACCCGCCGGGAGCCCCGGCGCACCGGCCGCCGGCGCGGCAGCAGCGTCGATCAAGACCGCGGCGATCTTCACGTCCGTCGGCACCGTCCTCTCTCAGGACACCTTTGCGAGCACCGGGCGCCAGGTCGCCGATTCCAGCACGATCCGCCTGCCCGACGGCCGCCTGCGCATCTACGCCTTTGTCAGCCCCGACGGCATTCGCAGCGCCACCTCCACCGACACGACCGGCACCGCCTTCACCGCCGATGCGGGCCGCCGCATCACCTGGGCGCCGGGGGGCCAGCCGCGCGCGGTCGTGCTCGCTGATGGCCGTGTCCGCCTCTTCTACCTCGACGCCGGCAGCATCCTCTCGGCGATCTCTCCTGACGGTCTGACCTTCACCGACGAGGGGCCGCGCATCACGACCGCGCAGGCCGGCTTCGAGCCGGGCGGCATCTCGGTGGTCACGTTCGGTGGCGGCTATCGCGCGTATTTCTCGAACCTGGAGAAGCCGGGCGTGCGGGCCGAGCGGGTCGCCCGTACTGCCACCTCGCCCGACATGCTGACCTGGACGGTCGGGCCGATCATCACCGGCACGGCAGGGTCGATCAAGGACGGGGCTTCGCATCCATTCGCCGTCGTCAGCGGCAAGACGATTGCTCTGTACTTCAACGGCGACCGGAGCAGCTTCTACGGCACGCTGCGCGCGACCAGCACGGACGGCATCACCTTCGGCGACGAGCGGGCCATCCTGAAAGGCGCCGGCGACCCGAACCTCGTCTCGCTGCCGGGCGGGACGACGCTGCTCTACTACGGCGCCCAGGTCGCCGGCAAGGGCTTCGGCATCGCCGTCGCACGTGCGACTGTCAACCCCGTCACCGGGCAGGGCGCTACGGCCAAGGCTGCCACCGCGACCGTGAAGGCGCCGGCGAAGACTCCGGCGAAGGTGCCGACGAAGGCCGCGATCAAGCAGGCGGCGCCCGCCACGAAGCCGACCGGGACGAAGTAGCGGTCGGCGCGGCTCGCGGGTGTGGCAAGCTGCCGCCCGTGACCGAGTTCGATGTCATCGCGGAGGCGCGCCGCCAGTGGGAGTCGCACTGGGGCCCGGAGGCGGCGCAGCCGATGTCGGCGGTCACTGCGATCATGCGCGTCCAGCAGATCCTGATGGCGCGCCTCAACGAGCTGCTGCGTCCGTTCGAGCTGACCTTCCCGCGCTATGAGGCCCTGATGCTGCTGTACCTGTCGAGCCGAGGCTCGCTGCCGCTGGGCAAGATCGGCGACCGGCTCCAGGTTCACCGCACGAGCGTCGCGAACCTGGTGGAAGGGCTGGAGCAGGCCGGGCTCGTCGAGCGGCTGCCGCACGAGAGCGACCGGCGCACGACGCTCGCGGCGATCACCCCGAAAGGGCGTGCTGCGGCCGACCGGGCGACGCAGCTGCTGAACGAGGCGCGCTTCGCAACGGCGCCGCTCGGTGCGGACGAGCTCGACACCCTGGCCGAGGTGCTGCGCCGGTTCCGCGCCGACGCCGACAGCTTTCCCCTCGATTGACGGGTCGAACATCCGGTACGTTGCTGACGTGACACCGCCGCTGCGCTTCGTCACGGCCGCGTCGCTCTTCGACGGGCACGACGCTGCGATCAACGTGATGCGCCGCCTGATCCAGGCGACCGGCGCCGAGGTCATCCATCTCGGCCACAACCGCAGCGTCGCCGACCTCGTGCGCGCCGCCATCCAGGAGGACGCCGACGGCATCGCGATCAGCTCCTACCAGGGCGGCCACCTCGAGTACCTGCGCTACCTCGTGGACCTGCTGCGCGAGCACGGCGCCGGCCACATCCGCGTCTTCGCCGGCGGCGGCGGCACGATCACGCGCGAGGAGAGCGCGCAGCTGGAGGCCTATGGCGTCGAGCGCGTCTACCACCCCGACGACGGGCTGGAGCTCGGCCTGCAGGGGATGATCGCCGACCTCGTCGAGCGCACCGCGCGCCACCGCGTCGACTCGGCGCTGCCGTCTCTCGACGGGCCACCGAGCGACCTGCGCACCGCGCGCGTCCTGTCGGCGCTCGAGGACGGCGCGCTCGCGTCCGGCGAGCTGGAGCGTCTGCAGGCCGAGTGGCTCGTCGCCGGCGAGGGCGTCCCCGTGATCGGCATCACCGGCACCGGCGGTGCCGGCAAGAGCACCGTCACCGACGAGCTCGTCTCCCGCTTCCTCCAGCGCTTCCCCGACCTGCGCATCGCCGTGCTCGCCGTCGACCCGACGCGCCGCCGCACGGGAGGCGCCCTGCTTGGCGATCGCATCCGCATGAACAGCCTGCGCAGCGAGCGTGCCTTCATGCGCTCGATGGCTACCCGTCGCCAGAACCAGTCGACGAGCGCCGTGCTCGGGAGCGCCGTCGCGCTCGTGCGCAGCCAGGGCTTCGACCTCGTCGTCGTGGAGACGGCCGGGATCGGCCAGTCGGACTCCGAGATCATCGATCTCGTCGACATCCCGGTGTACGTGATGACGCCGGAGTACGGCGCCGCGAGCCAGCTGGAGAAGATCGACATGCTCGACCTGGCGGCACTCGTGATCGTCAACAAGTCGGACAAGCGCGGCGGCGATGACGCCCTGCGCGAGGTGCGCAAGCAGTGGCGGCGCAACCACGTCGCCTTCGCTGCCGCCGACGCCGACGTGCCGGTGGTCGCGACGGTGGCGAGCCGCTTCCTCGATGCCGGCGTGACGCGCGCCTTCGACAGGCTCTGCGCCTTGCTGGCGGAGCAGGCCCGGGCCGCGGGAGCCGAAGCG
>CANNRA010000200.1 GCA_947507735.1 Actinomycetota bacterium | reverse complement strand
GTATAGGACCGGCGCCGGGACCGCTGCCGGCGGCGCGTCCTAGTAGCGGTTGACGCCGAGCGGGAAGCGCATGCGCAGCGTCCAGCGCTCAGCGCCGGTGGCGCCCTCGACGAGCCAGGCGCGCGTGCCGCCCGTCGCCTGCACGAGCCACGCCTCGGCCACGCTGACAGCCAGCGGCAGCCGCTCGGCAAGGGTCGTGGCAGCCTCGTCCAGCAGGACGTCGTCCGGGCTGCGCAGCGCCGTCAGGTGCGGGACGAGCGAGCCGGCGTCGGCGCCCGGCGTCATCGAGCTCGGGAACCGTGCGTGCACCTGCTCGGCGAGCGCGATGAACGGCTCGGCCGGCTCGGGCTGGACGACGACGAGCCCCGGCCAGCGCGCCACCCCTGCAAGCCGGATCGCCAGCGGCGGCTGCGCCGCGAAGATCTCGGCGAGGCCGCTCAGCGTGTCCGGCCCGAGCTCGTCGGGCGAGAGGAACGGGTAGGCGATCGTGACGCACGCGGGGATGCCGACGGGCGCCGGCGGCTCCCAGCGCGGCTTCCAGGCGCGCAGCAACGCGTCGGCCTGCAGCACCGGGACGATGACCGCGCTCTCGACCGGGCGCGGCGCGACACCCTCTGCGCTCTCGCCACTCATGCGGCGGCCCTGCCGGCGGCGGCGCAGATCGCCTCGACGATCGTCTCCAGCCGTTCATCCTTGGTGAGACAGGTGAAGGCGCCGGCAGCGATCAGCGCATCGACCTCGCGCGGGCTGGCCTCGGCAGTGAGCGCCACCACGGCGACGGCCGGGTACGCCTCACGGATCGCCGCGGTGGCGCGGACGCCGTCGAGCACGGGCAGGCGGTAGTCCATCAGCACGACCTCGGGCTGCAACGTCTCGCAGGCTGCGATTGCTGCCTCGCCGTCGGCGGCGGCACCGACCACTGCGATTGCCCCGCCGAGCCCGAGCAGCAGCTCGAGGGTCTCACGGAAGGCATCGTTGTCCTCCGCCACGACGACGCGGACGGGAGCGGTAGTCACTCAGCGAGTGTAGGCAGGCAGCGGCCAGGACGGCGCACGAACGATCCAACTGAGCAACGAACAGCATCCGGACAGGCCGGATGCAGCGCGGCTCAGACGGCCTTCGTGACCTTGCCGGCCTTGAGGCAGCGCGTGCAGACGTAGGCCCGGACGGCTTTGCCGCCGATGATGGCCCGAACACGCTGGAGGTTGGGGTTGAAGCGGCGGCGGGTCGCAACCATTGAATGGCTGCGGTTGTTCCCGAACGAGGGCTTCTTTCCACAGGTGGCGCAGATTTTCGACATAAGCCGTGGGAGTGTAGCCGAAGCCGGAGCGCCGCTGCGGGAGGTGGTGCGCGGCCCGGCTAGCGGGCCGCGGCGCCGGCTGCGGCCCGCAGGCGGGCGAAGGCATCGGCCATCTCCAGCGCGGTGCGCGCGGCCTCGGCGCCCTTGTCCTGGCGGGCGACGGCCTGCTCGACATTCTCGGTGGTCAGCACGCCAAAGGCGACCGGGACGCCGGTCTCGATCGCGGCCAGCTGCAGGCCGCTGGCGGCCTCCGAGGCGACGAAGTCGAAGTGCGACGTCTCGCCGCGGATGATCGCGCCGAGGGCGACGATGCAGGCGTAGCGGCGGGTCTTGGCGAGCGCCATCGCGGCAAGCGGCAGCTCGAACGCGCCCGGCACCGGCATCACGAGCACAGCGTCGCGGGCGACACCCTGCGCCTCGAGCTCGGCCAGGCAGGAGGCGAGCAGCGCCGAGGTGATCGAGCCGTTGAAGCGGCTGACGACGACACCCACGGCCCGACGGAAGCCGTCCGGGGCGCCCTCGAGCACCTGGTAGCCCTCGGGGACGACGAGGTCGCCACCCGCGTGCTGGTCGGGGCTGCCGGCAGGCGCTGCCGCTGCGGGCGGCGGAACGACGCTCGCAGCAGCGATGTCCAGCGCGTCGGCGCCGTCGTGGTTGTCGGGGTCGTTCATGAAGTCACTCATACAGCGTCCTGTCTACCGGGTCACGCGGACAGCCGGTGTCATTCGTCGGTCGGCTGGGAGTCGAAGCGGGCGTCCTGATGGTGCAGCTTGTGGCCCAGCTTCTCGCGCTTGGTGCTGAGGTAGCGGACGTTCTCCGCGTTGGGAACGACCTCGATCGGCACCTGCTCGGTCACCGTCAGGCCGAAGCCCTCGATGCCGGCGATCTTGCGCGGGTTATTGGTGAGGATGCGGATCGACGAGAGGCCGAGGTCGGCGAGAATCTGGGTGCCGATGCCGTACTCGCGCATGTCGGCCGCGAAGCCGAGGCGCTGGTTGGCCTCCACGGTGTCCAGGCCCTGCTCCTGCAGCTGGTAGGCCTTCAGCTTGTTGATCAGGCCGATGCCGCGGCCCTCCTGCGACATGTAGAGCACGACGCCCTCGCCCTCGGCCTCGATGCGCTCCAGGGCCAGCTCCAGCTGCTCGCCGCAGTCGCAGCGCTGCGAGTGGAAGACGTCGCCCGTGATGCACTCCGAGTGGACGCGCACGAGCACGTTCGCCTTGCCGGCGACGTCACCCTTGACCAGCGCAAGGTGGTTCTTGCCGGTCAGCGTCTCCTGGAAGGCGATCATCGTGAACTCGCCGTGCGCTGTGGGCATGCGCACCTCGGTCATCCGCTCGACGAGCTTCTCGGTGCGGCGCCGGTACTCGATCAGATCGGCGATCGTGACCATCTTCAGGCCGTGCTTCTGGCAGTAGCCGACGAGATCACGGACGCGGGCCATCGTGCCGTCGTCGTTCATGATCTCGCAGATCACGGAGGCGGGATTGAGGCCGGCGAGGCGAGAGAGGTCGACGCCCGCCTCGGTGTGGCCGGTGCGCTGCAGGACGCCGCCCGGCGTCGAGCGCAGCGGGAAGATGTGGCCGGGCTGCACGAGGTCGCGCGCGGTCTTGGTCGGGTCGATGGCGACCTGGATGGTGCGCGCGCGGTCGGCAGCCGAGATGCCCGTGGTGACGCCCTCGCGGGCCTCGATCGACACCGTGAAGGCCGTCTGGTGCTGCGCCTGGTTGCGCGCGGTCATCATCGGCAGCTCGAGCTCCTCGCAGCGCTCGGGCGTGAGGCAGAGGCAGATCAGGCCGCGGCCGTGCGAGGCCATGAAGTTGACCGCCTCGGGTGTCGCGAACTGGGCGGAGATCGTCAGGTCGCCCTCGCTCTCGCGGTCGGGCGCATCGGCCACGACAACGATCTTGCCCTGCCGGATGTCCTCGATCGCCTCCTCGACAGTGGAGAACGGGGAGAGGTCGGGCGGGGAATCGGGTGTCGCCATGGCTAGATCGTAACCCGCGGGCAGCCGCCGGGGCACGGCGACCCTCAGGCGGACGGGCGCTGCAGCCGGATGCCGCCGGCGCGGTCACCGATGACGTCGACCACGTGGTTCGCGCTGGCCTCGCCGAGACCGGCCGCGAGGGCCGCCTCGTAGAGGGCGCGGGCGGGCTCGAGGAGGGAGGCGGCGGCCGTCACGCCCGCCGAGCTGGCGAGCGCTTCGTAGACGCCGAGATCCTTGAGCAGCAGGGCCGAGGAGAGCGAGCCTGCCATGTAGTCACCGGCAACGATGCGGGGGAAGCGCACCTCGCTGGCGAAGCTCCGGCCGCTGGACTGCTGGATCACCGCGAGCAGCTGTGCCGGGTCGAGGCCCGCCGCCGCGCCAACGACCATCGCCTCGGCGGTTGCCGCGAGATGCATGGCGTTGAGGAAGTTGTTGACCGCCTTGGCGGCGTGGCCGTTGCCGGGGCCGCCCAGGTGGACGAGGGTCGAGCCGACGTCGCGCAGGACGGGCAGGGCGCGCTCGAGGCTCGCCGGGTCGCCGCCGATCATCAGCGTGAGCGTCCCGGTCTCGGCCGGGCCGGTACCGCCCGAGATGCCAGCGTCGAGCAGGTCGGCGCCACGCGCTGCGAGCAACGCCTGCAGGCGGCGCGTCGAGGCTGGCTCGGCCGTGGTGAGATCGACGACGAGCAGGCCGGGGC
>CANNRA010000199.1 GCA_947507735.1 Actinomycetota bacterium | reverse complement strand
GGTGGCTCGCGACGGGGGCGGTCGCGCGGCCTGCGACGCGCTTCTTCGGCCTTGCGGCCGGGTGGGCGCTCGCGCTGCCGCTCGCGGGCGTGCTCTACGGCGGCATGACGATCGACTCGGGCCGCCGTCACCTGCAGGGCCGCCGCCGCGCCTGGTGACGGAGCCCTCGCAGCATCCGCTCGCAGACCAGGGCGTCCCGTCGCCGTTACGATCCTCGGCATGACAGCGACGCGCTCCTTCGGCCTCTTCATCAACGGCGAGACCCTCGACGGCTCTGCCGGCGGCACCCGCGACCTGGTCGAGCCGGCCAGCGGCGCGCCCTTCGGCACCGTCCACCTCGCCGGCAACAGCGACGTCGACGCCGCTGTCACCGCCGCCCGCGCCGCCCTCGACGGCGCCTGGGGCAAGACCGGCGGCACCGAGCGCTCACGCCTGCTGCACGCCCTCGCTGACGCGATCGGCAAGAACCGCAACGAGCTGGTCGAGCTGGAGGCCCGCAACGTCGGCAAGGCCGTCTCCTCGGTCAAGCTCGAGGTCGGCGGCGCGGCCGAGTGCTTCCGCTTCTACGCCTCGGCGATCGGCACCATCGGCGGCCGCTCCAACGCGATGGGCGCCTCGCTGCTCACCTACTCGTTGAAGGAACCGGTGGGCGTCGTCGCCCAGATCGTGCCCTGGAACTACCCGCTGCTGATGGCGGTCTGGAAGCTCGCCCCGGCCCTCGCCGCCGGCTGCAGCGTCGTGCTCAAGAGCGATCCGCAGACGCCGGCCACTGCCCTCCGTCTCGCCCAGCTCGCCACCGAGGTCGGCTTCCCCGCGGGCGCGATCAACGTGATCAGCGCCGACGGCCCGACCACTGGCTCGTACCTCGTCGGCCACCCGGGGATCGACAAGGTTGCCTTCACCGGCTCCACGCGCACGGGCGTCGAGATCATGAAGCTGGCCGCCGAGAGCATCAAGCGCGTCACGCTCGAGCTGGGTGGCAAGAGCCCGAACGTGCTGTTCGCCGATGCCGATCTCGCCTCTGCGATCCCGGCTTCGGCGTGGGCGATCTTCTACGCGAGCGGCCAGAGCTGCGAGGCACGCTCTCGCCTGCTGGTGGAGAAGTCGATCTACGACGAGGTCGTTGCGAAGCTCACCGAGGCCGCCGCGAAGATCGTGCAGGGCGACCCGCTGGTGGCCGAGACGCAGGTCGGCTCGCTGATCTCGCTGGCCCAGCGCGAGCGCGTGCACGGCTTCGTGCAGCGCGCCATCGCCGCGGGCGGCACCGCGGTCAGCGGCGGCGCGATCCCGGACGGCCCCGGCGCCTTCTACCCGCCGACGATCATCACCGGTCTCGACAACGCTGCCGAGATCGCGCAGGAGGAGGTCTTCGGGCCGGTCGTCACCGTGATCCCGTTCGAGGACGAGGCCGACGCGATCCGCATCGCCAACGACACCAGGTACGGGCTCTTCGCCACGGTGTGGACGGGCGACCCGGCCCGCGCCCTGCGCGTCGCCGGCCGCATCAAGTCGGGCATGGTCGGCGTCAACATGCCGTACACCGCCTTCCCGGGCATCCCCTTCGGCGGCTACAAGCAGTCCGGCTTCGGCCGCGAGCTGAGCGTGGACGCGATCGACGCGTACCTCGAGACCAAGGGCATTCTCGTCAACACGGGCAACCGGCCGATCAACCCGTTCGGGCTGTGAGCGAGCCGGGCACGGCCGGGGTCGAGGGCACCGAGGAGCCGCTCGTCCTCGTCGAGCGGGATGCGCCGATCGCGCTCGTCCGGCTCAACCGGCCTGCCCAGCTCAACGCCATCTCCAACGGCCTGATCGTCGCGCTCGCCAACGCGCTCGCTGACATCGCGGCCGAGCCGGCGATCCGCTGCGTGATCATCACGGGCGGCGAGAAGGCGTTCTCGGCCGGTGCCGACATCGCCGAGTTCGCGGCCGCGACGGCGGGTGACGAGGCGCTCACCGGCCGCGCCGCCGCCTGGGACCGCATCCGCCGCTGCCCCGTGCCGCTGATCGCGGCCGTTGACGGCTACGCGCTCGGTGGCGGCTGCGAACTCGTGCTCACCTGCGACATTGCGATCGCCACGCCCAGCGCGGCGTTCGGCCTGCCCGAGACGACGATCGGCCTGATCCCCGGGGCAGGCGGCACGCAGCGTGCGATCCGCATTCTCGGCAAGCCGCTCGCGCTGGAGATGATCCTGGCCGGGCGGCGCCTCACCGCCGAGGAGGCCTTGCAGCACGGGCTCGTCTCGCGCGTCGTCGAGCGGGACGCGCTGCTGGCCGAGGCGCGCCGCATCGCCGGCGAGATCGCCAAGCGCAGCCCGGTCGCCATCCGGCTCGCCCGCGAGGCCGTCGCCGCCGCCCTCGAGACGAGCCTCGAGGACGGCCTCGCCCGGGAGCGGGAGGGCTTCGCCGTGGCCATCTCCTCGGAAGACGCGAAGGAGGGCTTCGCGGCCTTCCTCGAGAAGCGCCCGCCGCACTTCCGCGGCCGCTGACGGGCGGAAATCTGCCGACGACCGCTTTCTCGCGCTAGGGTCCAGTGCGTGGGTCGCATCGTTCTCATCGTTAACCCGTACGCCACCAAGGTGACGGAGCCGCGCGTCCGCGAGGTCGAGGAGGCGCTCGCCAAGGCCGGCGATGTCGAGACAATCCTCACCGAGTGGCCCGGCCACGCACGTGAGATCGCAGACGACGCGGGGGTCGGCGCCGAGGCGATCGTCATCTTCTCGGGCGACGGCGTCTACAACGAGGCGCTCAATGGCACCGAGTTCAGCGCGCCGATGGGCTACATCCCGGGCGGCGGCACCAGCGTGCTGCCTCGTGCCCTCGGCCTCGCCCGCGAGCCGAAGCGCGCCGCCGAGCAGCTCGCGGACGCGATCTCGGCCGGGCGCTCGCGCAAGATCGCGCTCGGCCGCGTCAACGGTCGTCGCTTCTCGTTCAGCGCCGGTATCGGCATCGACGCCGAGATCGTGCGCCGCGTTGATGCGCGCGGACGCCGCCAGGGCAAGCGGCGCCCCGGTGACTTCACCTTCGCCCGCGAGCTGATGGCGATCGCCAGCGAGCAGCGGGCCAGCTTCCAGCCGCAGGTCGAGATCGTCGGCTTCGGTCGCGCCGTGTGCGCGCTCGTCGCCAACGGCGCTCCCTACACCTACGCCGGCCCGTGGCCGGTGCACCTCGTGCCCGGCGTCACCTTCGAGGGCGGCCTCGGCCTGACCGCTCCGCGCAGCATCCGGCCGCTCGCCGTGCCCGGCCTCATCAACTTCGCCTTCACCGGCCGGGGCAATCCGGACAAGCTCGACCTGATCCGCGGCACCGACCTCGAGCGCATCGAGGTCATCTGCGACCGCCCGCTGGCGCTGCAGGTGGACGGTGAGGATCTCGGTGACGTCGAGCAGGTCGTGTTCGACGTCGACCGCGAGACGCTGTCCGTGCTCGTCCCCGAAGGCTGAGCCACCGCGCAGTCGGCGACTGCGAGATCCCGAAGGTCAACGAGAACGAGCTGGACGCGATCTGGCTGGAGCGGACTCTCGTGTCGGACAACCCGTAACCAGCGGCGTTGCTAGGCTCGGAGGCCGATGGAGCCTCGTGCCGCAACGCAGCCGTCCCAGCCGTTGTCGGCCCGGGTCACCGACGCGCTGCGCCGCCGCCAGAACTGGGTGCAGCTGCTGCAGTTCTGCGTTGTCGGCGGCGTTGGCTACGGGGTCAACCTCGCCGTCTACACGCTGCTCGTGCACGGTGCCGGCCTGCACTACCTCGCGGCGGCAGCGCTCTCGTTCGTCGTGGCCGTGACGAACAACTACGTGCTCAACCGCTGGTGGACGTTCCGCACCGCGCGTGGCCGCGCAGCCGAGCAGGGCGCACGCTTCCTCGTCGTCTCGCTGGTCTCGCTCGCTGCGAACCTGCTGATCCTGCGAGGCCTTGTCGCCGGCGACCTCGGCAAGGTGTCCGCACAGGCGCTTGCGATCGTGCTCGTGACGCCGCTCAACTTCGTCG
>CANNRA010000198.1 GCA_947507735.1 Actinomycetota bacterium | reverse complement strand
GTGTCGCCCGGGCGCGGGCGCGCGACGAAGGCCGGTGTGGCGGCCGCTGGTGCGGGCTCCTCGCCGGTCGCCAGGGGGCCGCGCCAGGAGCGGAGGCCGCCGTCGAGCACGGCGACCGCATCGTGGCCGTAGTGGCGCAGCGTCCACCACAGGCGGGCGGCGCCCGAGAGCAAGCCGTCGTCGTAGGCGACGACGGTGACGCCCGGCCCGATGCCGTTGCGGGTCATCGTGGCGGCGAACTGGTCGGGGCCGGGCAGCGGGTGGCGTCCGTGGCCGGTCAGCGTCTTGTCGCTGAGGTCGTGATCGAGATCGAGGAAGACCGCCCCGGGGAGGTGAGCCTCGAGGTAGCGGCGGCGCGCCGCGGGCGGGTCGTCGAGGTCGAAGCGGCAGTCGGCGAAGACGTAGCGCACGGAGACGGCTGCCTCGCTCAGGCCGTCGCGCCGACGGCCGGTCCGGGCTCGGCGACAGGGCCGGCGCCGGTGGCTGCGACCGAGAGCGGCAGCACGCGGGCATCGGGGAAGCGGGCTGCCAGCTCGGCCACGACGCCCTCCGACTTGCCCCGCCGCGCCCACACGATCACGGTGGGGCCGGAGCCGCTGATCGTGACGCCGAGCGCGCCCGCCGGCAGGCTCTCGCGAATCGGCGTGAACAGGGTCGCCGTGGCGGCGCGGTACGGCTGGTGCAGGCGATCCTCGAGCGACGCGGCAAACAGGCTCTCGTCGCCGGCGGCGATGGCGGCACCGAGCAGGGCAGCGTGACCGGCAGTGCTGGCGGCGTCCTGGAGCGAGACCTGCGCCGGCAGGGCGCCGCGGGCGGCCTCGGTCGAGACGCGGTTACCGGGGACGATGGCGATCGGCGAGGCGGGCAGCCGCTCGGCGATGCGGGCGATGCGGAAGCGGCCTGCCTCCTGCCAGGCGAGCGTGACGCCACCGGCGAGCGCGGCGGCCAGGTTGTCGGCGTGGCTCTCCAGGGTGAGCGCGTGCACGAGCAGCTGCTCGGGCGTCAGGTGCTGGCGGGCGACGTGCATGCCCGCGGCGAGACCAACGGCGATCGTCGCGGCGGAAGAGCCGAGCCCGCGTGCGAGCGGCACGCGGTTGATGAAGCGGAAGCTCCAGCCCTCGACCGGGGCGAGCAGCGCGAAGGCCCTGAGGCCGAGGTGGTCGGAGCCGGCGGCCTGCAGCTCGTCGGCGCCCTCGCCTTCGACAGTGACGTGCGGCGTACCCGCGACGCGCCCGACAAGCTCCAGCTCGTTCCAGAGGTCGAAGGCGACCCCGGCACAGTCGAATCCAGGGCCGAGGTTCGCCGAGGTGGCGGGGGCCCGGAACCTCACTGTGCGGCTGCTGCGATCGCGTCGGGGTCGGCGTCGACCTTCATCGGCGGCGGCGCGTGCCTGTTCGCGATGTCGGGATCCTTGAGGCCGTGGCCGGTGATCGTGACAACGACGCGCGCGCCCTGAAGGTCGGTGCGGCGGCGGAGGAAGGCGAGGCCGGCGGCAGACGACGGCTCACAGAAGAGGCCCTCCTCGCGAGCGAGCTCGAGCCAGGCGGCGACGATCTCGTCGTCGGTAACCGAGAGGATGTGCGCGCCGGACGCCTCGACCTGCGGCCGATGCACCGGCGTCTGGATCTTGATCGCGCTGGCCAGCGTGTTCGGCCGGTCGTTCGACTCGATGGAGTAGAGCGGCGTCGTCAGCCCCGACTCGGCAAGACCTTTCGCGTAGGCGCGCGTGTTGCCGCCGCCGCCGTAGGGGATGACGAAGGCGTCGGGCGCCTCGCCGAGCTCCTCGATGATCTCGAAGACCGCCGTCTTCTGGCCCTCGATGCGATACGGGTTGAGCGAGTTGACGAGGGCGTGGGTGCCGCGCTCGGCCAGCTCGCGGGCACCGGCAAGGGCAGCGTCGAAGTTGCCGCGCACCTCGAGCACGCGGGCGCCGAGGGCGCGCGTCTGGATCAGCTTGCCGCCGGCGATCGCTCCCTCGGGGATGAGGATCAGCGCAGGCAGGCCGGCCCGCGCAGCGTAGGCGGCGGCCGATGATGAGGTGTTACCGGTGGAGGCGCAGATGACAGCTCTGGCACCGCTCTCCAGCGCGTGCGAGACAGCGACCGTCATGCCGCGATCCTTGTAGGAGCCGGTCGGATTCGATGCCTCCCACTTGAGGTAGAGATCAACCCCGAGCAGCTTGCCGAGGCGCGGGCAGTGGAGCAGCGGCGTCGAGCCCTCACCCAGCGAGACCACGGGGGTCGATGCGGAGAGGGGCAGGCGGCTGCGGAAGCGGTCGATCAGCGCGGTCACGGAGGTGAAGCCTAGTCCGTCCGCCGGGGTGGCGACGGCGGGAATCGGTGCGAGAATCCGCGGATGAGCGCCTCAGCCTCGGCAGCCGACCTCTGCTTCCTCGATGCAACGGCCCTGGCAGGGCTGATCCGCAGCCGCGAGGTGTCGCCCGTGGGGGTCGTGCGCGCGCTCCGTGCGCGGGCCGAGAGCGTGAATCCGCTGCTCAACGCGGTCGTCGACTGGGCACCCGACGCCGAGGCGCAGGCCCGCGCCGCCGAGCGTGCCCTGGCCCCCGGGGGCGTGCAGCTGATCGGCGCGCGTCTCGCCGACGCGACGGTGTTGCACGCGGGAGCGGCGCTTGATGCCGTCCGCCCGGCGCGTGACGTGCGCCCCGACCTGGGCTAGAGCGACTTACGCCCAGCCGAGGCCGGCGACGCCGCGATCCGAGATCACGGGGAACGCCGTCGGAGCCGAGCGAGTCTCGGGCAGCGCGGCGATCGCCGCGAGCGCCGCGAGCACCTTGCCCTCGGGCGCGTCGTGCAGCACGACGTGCATGCCGGCGCCCCCGTCCTCGGGTGTCTGGATGAAGCGCGAGATCGAGACGTCGTGCGCGGCGAAGCGCTCGGCCACGCGAGCGAGCACGCCGCTGCGGTCGTCAACGCGCACGTGCACGTAGAACGGCGCGGTGAGCTCGCCAGCAGGCAGCTTGCTGAGGGTGCGCCAGGTCGAATCGTTCTGGAGGAAGCCGGTGCCCTGCGTGCCGATGATCGACACCATGTCGGCGACCACGGCCGAGGCCGTCTCGACGCCGCCGGCGCCTGGGCCTTCCAGCATGATCTCGCGGATCGCGTCACCCTGCAGCATCACGGCGTTGAAGGCGCCGCCGACCGCGGCGAGCGGGTGCTGCCGGTCGACGAGGGAGGGCCGGACGCGCACGTCGTAGCTCTCACCGACGAGGGTTGCGGAGCCAACGAGGCGCACCACCATCTGCAGCTCGCGCGCCGCGGCGACGTGCGTGGCCGTGATGCCGGTGATGCCCTGGTAGTCGACGTCGCTGAGCATGATCCGCGAGCCGAAGGCGACCGAGGCGAGGATCGCCATCTTTGCGGCCGCATCGGCGCCGCCAACGTCCTCGGTCGGATCGGCCTCGGCGTAGCCCAGGCGCTGCGCTTCAGCGAGCGCGCCTGCATAGTCGGCGCCACCCTCCATCGCGCTCAGCATGAAGTTGGTGGTGCCGTTGACGATGCCCAGCACGCGCCGCACGTTCGTCACGATCAGCGACTCGCGCAGCACCTTGATCACGGGGATGGCCGCGCACACCGACGCCTCGAAGCGCAGCTGGACGCCTGCCGCCTTCGCCGCGCCGAACAGGTCTCCGCCCCGCTGCGCGAGCAGCTGCTTGTTGGCGGTCACGACGGGCTTGCCCGCCGCGAACAGGTCGCGCAGGTAGCCGGCCGTCGGGTCGAGTCCGCCCATCACCTCGGCGACGATCTGGATCGACGGGTCGTCGCGGATCTCGGCGAAATCGGTGGTGAGGATCGAGCGGTCGGGCAGCCAGCCGCGCGTCCGCTCCGGGTCGCGCACGAGCGCCTTGACGACGCGCAGCCGGTGCCCGGTGGCGCGCTCGATGTCGTCGGCATTCTCGGTCAGCAGCCGGTGCACGGCCGAGCCGACGGTGCCGTAGCCGAGCAGGGCGACGGGGACGTCAACAGCGCTGTGATTGACGGGTGCCACGGGCGCCAT
>CANNRA010000197.1 GCA_947507735.1 Actinomycetota bacterium | reverse complement strand
CGCCGGGGCCTACCTCGCGACGCTGCGTGCCGTCGATCGCACCCTCGCCGCCGCCTTCGCCGCGGTGCCGGCTGCCCGCCGCGTCCTCGTCACCGATCACGACGCCTTCGGCTACTTCGCCCGGCGCTACGGCCTGCGCATCGTCGGCGCCGCCATCCCGTCGACCTCCACCGCCGCCTCCGCGAACGCGCGCGACACCGCGCGCCTGATCGACACGATCCGCCGCGAGCACGTGCCGACGCTGTTCTCGGAGAGCTCGGTCGACCCCAAGCTGATCCGCCAGATCGCGGGCGCGGTCGGCGCGCGCGTCGAGAGCGGCCTCTACGCCGACACGCTCGGGGCCGCCGGCTCCGGCGCCGAGACCTACCTCGCCCTGCTGCGCCTCGACGGGCGCCTGCTGGTGGCCGGGCTGACCGGGAAGGTGGCCGCATGAGCGGTAGCAACGAGCACGGCGGTACCGGGGCGGCCCTGGCGCCGCTTCTCGCCGTCCGCGACCTCACCGTCGAGCGGGGCGGCAGGATCGTCGTCGAGGACGCGACGTTCAGCGTCGGCCCCGGCGAGCTGGTCGCCGTCGTCGGCCCGAACGGCGCGGGCAAGTCGAGCCTCTTCTCGGCCCTGCTCGGCCTGATCCCGTCCAGCGGCAGCGTCGAGCTGGCAGGCGCGTTCGCCTACGTGCCGCAGCACGGTCCGTCGCAGCTCTCGTTCCCGGTCACCGCGTTCGACGTGGCGTTGATGGGCGCCTACCGCCGGGTGGGCCTGCTGCGCCGGGCCGGCCGCGAGGAGCGCGCCCGGGCCCTGCAGGCGCTGGAGCGCGTTGGCCTCGCCGATCGTGCCCGCAGCCCCTTCGGCGAGCTGTCGGGCGGCCAGCGCCAGCGCGTGCTGCTCGCGCGCGCCCTCGTCCAGCAGGGCAGCGTGCTGCTGCTCGACGAGCCGCTGTCCGGCGTCGATGCCGTCTCGGAGGAGGCGATCTTCGTGGCGCTCGCGGCCGAGCGCAGCGAGGGGCGCTCCGCCCTGATCGCCACGCACGACCTGGCGTTCGCGCGCGGGCGCTGTACCCAGGCGTTGCTGCTCAACCGGCGCGTCCACTCCTCCGGGCTGCCCAAGGAGGCGCTCACCTCGGTCACGCTGCGTGCCGCCTACGGCGAGCGCCTCGTGGTGCTCGAGGATCTGGGCCTGATCGACGAGGGCTCGCATCACCACGAGGGCGAGCACGGCCACGAGCATGCGCACGAGCACGGCCGCGACGACCATGACCATGGCCAGCACGGCCACGCCCACTGATGGGCGTGTTGCACGCGTTCTCCTATGACTTCATGCTGCGCGCCCTCGCCGAGGTCGCGCTGATGGGCGTCGTCTGCGGCCTGCTCGGCGTGCTGGTGGTGCTGCGCGGCCTGACCTACTCCGGCGAGTCGCTGTCGCACGCCCTGGTGCCCGGCGCGGCGATCGCGCTGATCGCTGGCCTGCCGGTCATTGCCGGGGCGCTCGTCGGTGGCGTGCTGGCCGCGGTGGCGATCGCGGTGCTGCTGCGGCGGCCGGACGTCGGGGAGGACGCGGCCGTCTCGGTCGTGGTCACCGGCAGCTTCGCCGCGGGAGTCGTCATCGTCGCCACGCGCGGCACGCCCCGCGACCTCGAATCGATCCTCTTCGGCAGCGTGCTCTCGGTGGACGGCCGCGACCTCTGGGTGGGGCTCGCGTCGGCGCTGGTCGTGACGGCGATCGTTGTCACCCTGGGACGGCGTCTCGTGCTGGTCGCCTTCGACCGGGCATTCGCCGACTCGCTGGGCATGCGCTCCGGCCTGCTGGACGCGCTGCTGCTCGTCGCGCTCGCCGCCGCGCTGACGGTGGCGCTGCGAGGCGTCGGCACGCTGCTGGTGCTGGCGCTGCTTGTCGCGCCGGCCGCGGCCGCCCGGGCGCTGACGCGACGCGTCTGGGCGATGCTGATCGTGGCGCCGGTGCTGGCGTTCGCGAGCGGCGTGATCGGGCTCGAGCTGTCGTACCACGTCGGGGTCGCGGCGGGGCCTGCGATCTGCCTGGTCGCTCTCGGCCTGTTCGCCGTGGCAGCCACCGGAACATGGCTGCGCGCGCTCGCCGGGTCACGCCTGCGGGCGTCCGGGATGGTAGCGCGCTAGCTCCGAGCTGGTCGGGCTATGCGGCTTCGCGCAGAGCCTGCAGGCCACCCTCGCCGGCAAGCCGGGAGAGGCCCTCGCGCTCGAAGGCCATGACCTTCTCGCGGGAGATGTGCAGGCGGCGGCGCGTCATCTCGACCGTCAGCGGCTCCTCGTCGAGGCCGTAGCGCAGTGCTATCACCGAGCGGCAGGGCTCGGGCAGCGAGTCCACGGCGCCGCGCAGCGCGGAGTTGCGCAGCTCGTCGTGCAGCTCGTCCACGGGCTCGGGGCTGTCGCCGGGGAGCAGCTCGCCGAGCGTCGCGCCACCCTCTGCGCCGACCTCCAGGTCGAGGCTCGTCACCGAGCGGGCGGTCTGACGGGCGTCGAGCACCTGCGAGACGAGCACCTTGGCCTCCTTGGCGATCTCCGCGTCGCTCGGGGGACGCCCGAGCCGCGTGGCCAGGGTCGCCTGCGCCTTGGCGATCTTGCGCTCGATATCGAGCACGTGGATCGGCACGCGGATCGTGCGTGCCTTGTTGGCAACGCCGCGCTGCACGGCCTGGGTGATCCACCAGGTGGCGTAGGTCGAGAACTTGTAGCCACGGCGCCAGTCGAACTTCTCGACGGCGCGGATCAGGCCGATCACGCCCTCCTGGATCAGGTCGAGCAGCGCGAGGTCGTGACCCTGATAGCGCTTCGCGATCGAGACGACGAGGCGCAGGTTGGACTGCACCATCCGATCCTTGGCGGCGGTGTCGCCACGCTCGACGCGCTTCGCCAGCTCGACTTCCTGGGCGGCGGTCAGCAGCGGATAGCGGGCAATGTCGTTGAGGAAGAGCTGCAGCGCATCGATGGTCGAGCCGGTCGTCAGGTCGGTGGTGGCGGTCACGGCTACGTCCTCGGCATACGCAAGTTCCTGCATGCATTGAGCCTACGGAGCGCACCATTGGCGCCGGATTAACTGCCTGTAAATGTTTCCTGAGGGTTCGCCCCGGTTTTGAGGCGGCGGGGGAGCGGCGCCGGGCTACGGCGTGGTCATGCCGCCGTCCACCGGGATCTCCGCACCGGTCAGGAAGACGGGGGCGTCCAGCAGGAGGAAGACGGCGGTGGTGGCGATCTCGGCAGCCTCGCCGTAGCGGCCGGCCGGAATGCGCGTGACGAAGCCGGACGGATCGCCGCCGGCACTCGAGACCGCGGCGTGGATGTTGGCCATCATCCGCGTCGAGGTGGGGCCGGGGCAGAGCGTGTTGACGCGGATGCCGTGGGGCGCCGTCTCGAGCGCGGCCGCGCGGGACAGCCCGATCACCGCATGCTTGCTCGCCGAGTAGCCGGAGAGGCCGCCCACGCCGCGCAGGCCCGCCTGCGAGGCGGTGTTGACGATCGCGCCGCTGCCGCGCCGCTTCAGCGCGGGAATCACGTGCTTGAGGCCGAGGAAGACGCCGGTGACGTTGATCTTGAAGACGAGCTTGAAGTCGGCGAGGCCGTAGTCCGGGATCTCGGCGATCGGCCCCTCGATGCCAGCGTTGTTGAAGAAGCCGTCGATGCCGCCCCAGCGCTGCTCGGCCGCTGCGACGTAGCCCGCCACCTGCGCGTCGTCGGAGACGTCGGCTGCGTGGGCGACCGCGTCACCACCGGCCTCGCGGGCCAGGCGCGCCGACTCCTCGGCAGCGGCCAGGTCGCGGTCGACGACGAGCACGGCGCAGCCGCGAGCGCCGAGCTGGATGCAGGTGGCGCGGCCGATGCCGCCGCCTCCGCCGGTGACGATGACCACAGGTGCGCTCATGCGGCCGATCCTAGCCCGGAGCGACGTCGGCAGCCTGGTGTCCGCGTCACGTTTATCCTGCTCGGGCCAGCGGGCGTGGCGGAATTGGTAGACGCAACGGGTTTAGGGCCCGTCGGGCGAAAGCCTGTGGAGGTTCGAGTCCTCTCGCCCGCATCACTTCG
>CANNRA010000196.1 GCA_947507735.1 Actinomycetota bacterium | reverse complement strand
CACCCGTCCTGGCCACCGACGTCGGCGGGGTCGCCGAGGAGCTGGGTGACGCGGGGATCGTCGTGCCGCCCCGCGATGCCGAGGCGCTGGCCGCTGCCATCCGCCGGCTCGCCGTCGATCCGGCCGCCCGGCGCGCTCTCGGTGACGCGGGCCGTCGCCGCTGCCAGGACCTCTATGACGGCCGGCGCGTCGCGGCGCTCCACGCGGAGCTGTACTCCGAGCTGGCCGCGCGCGGCAGTCGCGCCCCCCGCCACCGCCGCGCCGACCTCGCGCTCGCGCTCTACGCGCGTCGCTCCTTCGTCTCCCGCCTCGTCCCAACCGGCATCCGGAAGGTGCACTCCTCCTGATGGCAATCCTGCCCCACGACTGCTAGGGCATCGCCGAGTACCGCGACGTCGACATCAACGACGATGTGGACATCCGCTTCGACCTCTCTGCGCCGCTGCCGATCATCGGCACGCGCCTCTTCACCGTGATCATGCGCGAGGGCGACGTGCGGCCGGGGCGAAGCTCTGGGCTGACCGGCTGCTGAACCGCGCCAGCCCGGGCCAGACGACCTGCTGCTGCTACCGCAAGGTCGGCGATCAGCCGTTCGTCGCGCCGTCGGACGTCTTCAGCAACTGGTGAGGCGGGCCGGCGGGCGCCGCGATCGTGCCAGCCAGCAGCTCGTCGTAGACGGCCTCGACGCGGCGGGCGTTGAGCACGGGGTCGAACGCTGTCCGCGCATGTGCCTGCGCGGCCTGCCCGAACCGCTCGCGTAGCGCGCCGTCGGTCACGAGCGTTTGCAGGGCCGCGGCGATCTCGACCGGGCTGCCGTGCTCGAGCAGGAGCCCGGTGACATCCGGAAGCAGCACGTCGGCACCGTCGCTCGACCCTGATGCCACCACTGGCCTGCCGTGAGCTGCGGCCTCCAGCACCGGCCGGCCGAGGCCGACACCCTGGTTGGGGAACGTCACGATGTCGAGCGCCTCGTACACCTCCGCCGTATCGCGCACGAAGGGCAGGAAGGTGAATCGCTCCTGCAGCCCCGACGCTGTGACGAGCTCCGTCAGCGCCGATTCCTCGTTGCTGAGGATCCCGGTGAGCGTGAGCAACTTGCCGCGAGGTGTGCGGAACCACTCGGGCGAGCGCACCCCGCCGCCCATGATCACGAAGTGCACCGGCGCGCCCTTGTCGACGAGGATCCGCGCGGCAGCCACGAGCTCGGGCCAGCCCTTCTGCCGGCGCAGGAAGCCGGCGAAGCCGATCAGGATCCGTCCCTCCTCGGGTAGGCCGAGCCGGGCGCGTCCCGCCCTATTGTCACCGGTCGTCTCATCCCGGAGGCGAAAGCTGTTGTGGACGATCCGCACCGGCAGCGTCGTGGGGAAGCGGGCGGCGACGTCGCTGTCGATCGCGATCGCCGTGTCGCCCCAGCGGTCCATCAGTGCGAGGATGGCGCGGCTGCGACCGTCTCGGCCCTCTCCGGCCAGGGCCGAGCGCAGGTGCCAGACGACCTGGGCGCCGCGGCGGTGCGCGACCGCGGCCGCGGGTAGCAGGGGCGAGTCGTTGAGATGCACGATCGGAAACCGGTGCCGGCGCATCAGGGCATTCAGCTGGATCAGGTGGCGGGGCAGCGAGAGCAGTTCGCGCGTGGCAAGCAGCCACAGCAGGCCGCGGTAGGGCCGGTCCCACGAGTGCGCGAAGATCGCCACCTTACCGGTGTGGACGGTCGCGCCGACGCTCGCGAACAGCTCGGCGGCCGGGCCGGCCGGCACGAACACGTGGGGCTCGAAGCGGGGGTCGAGGTTCGCGATCAGGTAGGCAAGGCTGGACGGTGCACCGCCGAGCTGCGGCCGGTGGTGGACGTAGAGGATCGGGGTGCGGCCCGAGCGGGCTGGCACGACGAGACGCCTGTAGATCTGCTCGATGCGGCGGGCGTTGACGGCTGCGTCGAAGTGGGCCTCGGCATGGGCGCGGGCGGCGGCGCCGTAAGCGGCGCGCCGCTCGTCATCGGCCAGCAGGGAGCCGATCGCCGCGGCCAGCGTGCTCGGCAGCATGTCGGCGGCGAGGATGCCGGTGCGCTCCGGCAGGAGGATGCCGGCCCCGCCGCGTGAGCCGGTCGCCACCACCGGCACACCGCTCGCCGCTGCCTCGATTACCGGGCGGCCGAGCTCGGGGCCGCGAGACGGCGCCACGACGACGTCGCTTGCCTGGTAGATCGTCGAGAGCGTGAGGGTGAACGGGACGAAGGTGATGTCGCCCTCGAGACCGAGGCTCCGGACGAGCTCGTGCGCAAGCGACTCGTAGTCGCGGGCGAGGTCGAGGAAGCGGACGGCGCGGCCCACGGGCGTGCGGAAGTACGCCTCGCTGCGGACTGCGCCGCCGACCATCATGTAGTGCGCCTTCACACCGGCTGCCTTCAGCTCGGCGGCGGCCTTGATGAACTCGCTGAAGCCTTTCGACGGGTAGAGGAAGCCGAAGAAGGTGACGAGCCGCTCGGTCGGCGCTATCCCGATCTGCTGGCGCGCCTCGGCCCTGTCGCTGGGGCGGAAGCGGTCGAGCTCGACGGCGTTCGGCACGACGTCCGAGCCGAGCGCGTACGAGCTGGCGACGTCATCGTTGATTGCGATCGAGGCGCTCGCGGCCCAGCGCAACACCCTGCGGATGTAGCGCGAGCGGCGATCCTGGCCGCCGTACGGCAGCGACGAGCGCAGGTGCGAGACGATCGGCGTCCCGTGCAGGCGGACGAGGATCGCGGCGGGCAGCAGCGGCGCGTCGTTGAGGTGGACGATCGCGAAGCGCTGGCGACGCAGCAGAGCACGCAGCTGCATGAGATGGGGGACGAGGTACAGCAGCTCACGCAGGAGCAGCAGCCAGCGGCGGCCCTGATAGACGCTCGCCCAGATATGGGTGAAGCTCGCCACGCGGCCCGTGTAGACGGTTGCGCCGGCGCTGCGGAAGAGGTCGGCGGCCGGGCCGGGCGGGCAGAAGACGTGGGGGTCGTACTGCTCGCGATCGAGCTCGCGAAGCACGTATGCGAGGCTTGTCGGGGCCCCACCGAGCTCGCTCCGATGGTGGATGAAGAGGATCGGGGTTGGCAGGGAGTCGGTCATAGTCAGGTGGCCAGCGGGCCGGAGCCTATGCTACCCCCACCCTGATGACACTCTCCGTCCTGCACGTCAGCCAGACCGACGCCGGTGGCGGGTCGGCGGCATCCGCCTACCGCATCCACGAGTCACTGCGCGGCCTCGGCTGCCGCTCTCGCATGCTCGTCGGCGAGCGGCGCACCACCGACCCCGACGTGCGGCACCTGAAGCGCAACCGCGCCTGGCGCCTCGCCGACCGCGCGCTCGGCGAGCTCTCCGAGCGCGCAAGCTTGCAGTACGCGCTCTACCCGTCGTCGTTCGGGCTCGTTGCCGACCCCTGGTTCCGCGCCGCCGACGTGGTGCAGCTCTACAACCTGCACGGCAGCTACTTCAGCCCGACCGCGCTGCCGCTGCTCACGCGTCGCCGCCCGACGGCCTGGCGGCTCTCCGACATGTGGGCGTTCACCGGGCACACGGCGTACGCGTATGACTGCGAGCGGTGGCGCACCGGCTGTGGCGCCTGCCCGTACCTCTCGGAGTACCCGGCGCTGCGCCGCGACACGACCGCGCGGCTCTGGCGCCTCAAGCAGGCGGCCTACGACCGGTCGCGGCTGACGATTGTCGCGCCCTCACGCTGGATCGGCAGGCTCGCAAGCGAGAGCCCATTGCTCGGCCGCTTCCCCGTGCGCTTCGTGCCCAACGGCGTCGATCTCGACGTCTTCCGGGCGGGCCGCCGCGCCGAGGCGCGCGCAGCCCTCGGCATCGACCCGGCAGCCCGCGTCGTGCTGTTCTCGGCCCTGCGCGTCGACGACCGCCGGAAAGGCGGCGCATTGCTCGCGGAGGCCCTGCGCAGCCTGACTGACTCGGGGATTGAGCTGGCCGTGGCGGGCGCCGGCAGCCTCGACCTGGGACGGCCGTGCCGCGAGCTGGGCCGGCTCGACGAGGTCGGGATGGCAGTGGCCTACGCCGCCGCCGACGTTTACGTCCACCCGGCGATCGCAGAGAACCTGCCGAACGCGGT
>CANNRA010000195.1 GCA_947507735.1 Actinomycetota bacterium | reverse complement strand
TTCGCGGAGGAACAGGCCCGCGTCCGCCGCGAACGCGTCGCCGCCGAGCAGCTCCTGAACCGACACAAGATCAACCAGGAGACAGTCGCCAGCACCCTCGACCTCGCCCTCCAGCTCACCGACGACATCCAGACCGCCTACCTCCAAGCCGACACGACCGAGCGCCGCCTTCTTAACCAGGCGTTCTTCGAGTACCTCGAAGTCAACAGCGAAGAGATCACCACCGGCCAGTTGAACCCGCCATTCGCCCAGCTCGCCGCGATCAACCGGATCCTGGCCGACGACCCCGAAGCCGGCGAACCGGCCGCCGCAGGCCCGCGGGAGCCCGCAGAAGGGCCCCAGAACGACGAAACCCCCGGCCCTTCTTCAAAGGCCGGGGGTTCGTACCTGACACATATGGTGGAGCCGAGCGGGATCGAACCGCTGACCTTCTGGCTGCCAGCCAGACGCTCTCCCAGCTGAGCTACGGCCCCAGGGAGTCGACATTGTAGCCAGATCCGGGCGGGGCGGTGGGGAACCTGCCACCACCTCGCGCAGCTGCTGCTGCCGCGCCGCTCAGTTGAGGCGCGGGTCGTCCGGCATCAGCGCGATCACCCCGTACTGCCCGCCCTTGCGGCGCAGGACGCGGCGCCAGAGCTGCTCCGGCGCGTCGGTGAAGATGTCCTCCGCGGCCGGGTCGGCCAGGATCCACGCCTCCTCGTCCAGCTCGTCCTCCAGCTGGCCCGGGCCCCAGCCCGCGTAGCCGGCGAAGACGCGGGCCTGGCGCGCGTTGTGGCTCGCGCCCCGTGGATCGGCGTCCGGCACCAGCAGCCCGACGTCCCACAGGACGAGCGTGCCTGCGTCGGACGGCTCGACGAAGTCGGCGAGCACGAACACCGTGCCGCGCTCCACCGGGCCGCCGACGAACACGGCGGCGTCCTCGCCGGCAAGCTCCGCCAGGTGGGGTGCGGCGTCGGCGACGGAGGCGGGAGTCCGCCGGTTGAGGACGAGCCCCATCGCGCCCTCCACGCTGTGCTCGGCGATCAGCACCACCGTCTTGCGGAAGTTGGGATCGACGAGGGTGGGCGAGGCGACGATCAGCCGGCCGCGGAGAGAGGCATCCACCCGCACAGTGTCGCATCGCAGCCCCGACCGAGAGATGATGCGCGCATGCCGATCCTCGACCTCACCCTTGACGAGCTGCTCTCGACCACGCGCACGGTGCGCCGCCGCCTCGATCTGGCGCGCCCCGTCGAGCGCGAGGTGCTGGAGGACTGCCTGCGGCTGGCCCAGCAGGCGCCCAGCGGCTCGAACCGCCAGGGCTGGCACTTCGTCGTGGTCGAGGACGCCGAGCGCCGGGCCGCGCTGGCCGAGCTGTGGTGCCGCGGTGCCGAGAAGTACCTGGCCATGCCGTCCGCGGTCGGCGCTGCCGCAACCGGTGACCCGGAGCACGACGCGCAGATGACGCGCATCCGTGCGTCCGTCGCCTATCTGATGGATCACCTGCACGAGGTGCCGGTGCACGTCATCCCGTGCATCGAGGGGCGCACCGATACGCGGCAGCTGCCCGCTGTGGCCCAGGCGTCCACCTGGGGCTCGGTGTTCCCGGCGGTGTGGAGCTTCCAGCTGGCGCTGCGCTCGCGCGGGCTCGGCTCGGCGCTGACGGCGTTCCACCTGTTCTTCGAGGAGGAGGCCGCTGCAATCCTCGGCATCCCGTACGCCGAGGTGATGCAGGCAGCGCTGCTGCCCGTCGCCTACACCGTGGGGACGGACTTCAAGCCGGCTCCGCGCAAGCCGCTGGAGTCGATGGTGCACTGGGGGGCCTGGTGAGCACCCGCGTCGGCCAGGAGATCCTCGTGCTGCGCTTCGAGCCGCCGGCCGAGCTGGAGCAGCTGATCAGCGATCCCGCCGTGCCGCGCACCGGGCCTGCGGTGCTGCTCGTTGCCGACTGCATCGACCTCGACCGCTGGCGCGCCGAGCCGCTCGAGCCGCAGCAAGCGGGCTGGACCGAGATCGCGCTCGGCTACCACTGCGAGGCGCGCGGCGAGCCGGCGACGGCGTTCCACTTCCCCTTCCTGCTGCTCTCCGGCTCGCGCGGCGACAACGGGATGGGCCTCGCCGACGTCGAGCTGACGCGCTTCCACGCTGCCTGCCCGGACTTCGACGGCCCGGCTGCCGGGCGCCGCGTCGAGGCGACCGCCCGCACCTTCGCCGGTGCACCGCTCGCCGAGGTCGAGGCGACCCTGGAGCGCGCCGCCCCCGGCGAGCTGCCGGCGGGGCTGCTGCGCTGGGTGAATCGCGTCAGCTACCCGGACGTGACGCAGCCAGGGGCGCTGCTCGACGCGGGCCTCTGGCTCGTGCCAGCGCAGGACTGCGAGGTCGCCGACGAGTGGGTCGGGCGCGGCAGCGCCACCCTCGGTGCGGCCATCGGCTGGTCAGGAGTGGTTGAGGGCGAGGCCTGGCACTACGGCACCGTGTTCACCCTCGACGCGGTGGAGGCGCTGTGAGCGGCGGCACGAAGACCCCGGCTCCGGCGCCCGGGTTCGCAGCCCCCACCGTCGGCGAGACGCTGCTCGCCTGCGTCTGCGACCTCGAGCCGGGCCGCGTCGCCGCGCTGTTGCCGCCGCAGCTCGAGGCAGCGGGCGACCAGGCCTTCATCTACATCGTCTGGGCGACCCTCAACGCCGATTTCTTCCCGGTGCGCGGCCGCTCGTTCGTCGAGGCGAACATCGCGCTGCCCTGCCTGGGCCCGCGGGGCGAGGGCACGTGGTTCGCGCGCGCCTACTTCCCCGCGAAGGACTTCGTGCGTCACGCGTACCTCTCCGGCTGGGGTGGGATGGAGGCGCAGGTCGAGGTCGGTCGCGTGCCGCACGCCGTGCAGCGCTGGGTCTGGCCGCCGCAGCATGCGGTGGGTGGCTGGGTGGCGCGGGGCGGACGGCGCGAGATCGAGCTGGCCGTAACGGCCACCGAGCCCGTCGAGCTCGAGACGACACCGCTGCGGCGTTTCAGCACGGTGTACGGCGTGCGCGCGGTGGCCGGGCGCCAGGACGTGACGCTCGAGCTGCATCCCGAGGAGCGGATCGTCCGGGCGCTGCGCGGCAGCGCCGACCTGCGCCTCGCCGGCGACGCGGCCGAGCTGCTCGGGCCGCACACCGTGCGCGACGGCTACCTGCTCGAGCTCGGGATCGTGCTCGGGGGCAGCGCCAGCGTCGGTTGACGACGGCGTAGGATCTCCCCATGGACCTTGGACTTACCGGTAAGCGGGCGCTCATCACGGGCGCGAGCGAGGGCGTGGGGCGGGCCACCGTGCTCGCCCTGGCCGAAGAGGGCTGCGAGGTTGCCTTCTGCGCGCGGCGGTTGCCCTTGCTGGAGGCGCTCGCCGCCGAGGTGCGCGAGCGCTATCCAGGCCGGCGCGCCATTCCCATCGTCGCCGACCTGCTGGAAGCCGCCGATTGCGAGCGCTTCGTCAACGAGGCCGCGGCCGCGCTTGGCGGCATCGACATCGTTGTCAACAACGCGGGCGCCTCGGTGCTCGGCAGCTTCGAGCAGATCCCTGACGAGGACTTCTGGCGCGGCCACGACCTGAAGCTGCGTGGCTTCGTGCGGGTCACCCGTGCGGCCCTGCCGCACCTGCGCGCAGGCGGACGGGGCGGCCCGGGCGGCGAGCGCGGCGGCGTGATCCTCAACGTGGCAGGTAACACGGGCAAGTTCCCGTGGGCGAAATCGATGGCGGGCGGCGCGGCCAACGCCGCCGTCATGAACTTCACGACGGCGCTCGCACAGGAGGTGGCTGCCGACGGGATCCGCGTCGTCTGCCTCGCCCCGGGTGGCATTGCCACGCAGCGCTTCGAGCTGCAGGTGATCCCGGCCGTGGCAGCCGAGCAGGGCAGCTCGGTCGAGGAGGCGCGCGCCACCTACGTCGGTGGCCTGCCGCTCGGCCGCATCGCCTCGCCGGACGAGATCGGTGGCGTCATCGCCTTCCTTGCCTCGGCTCGTTGCGCCAACGCCACCGGGACGACGCTCGTCTACGACGGTGGGATCACCGCGGGGCTGTAGGGTCGCGCGATGAGCTCAGATCCCGCAGGCGCTGCCGTTCCTGGCAGCCTCCTCGTCTT
>CANNRA010000194.1 GCA_947507735.1 Actinomycetota bacterium | reverse complement strand
GGACGGCCGCGAGGGCGGCCTGCAGGACGTCGCGGCGGCTCTCCCAGCCACGGGCGCCAGCGCGCTCGTCGAAGGCGGCGTAGATCGCACCCGTGGACGGCTTGACAACGCCGACGGGCCGCAGCAGCAGGATCGCGTAGTCGAGCGGCAGCCCGACGACGGGGGCGAGCTCGGAGCCCTCGCCGCTGCCGAGGCACGGCTGCGACTCCAGGAAGAAGGGCACGTCGGCGCCGAGCGCCGCGGCGATCCGCTGGAGCTCCGCGTCCGGAACGACCCCGCCCAGCAGCCCATTGGCGAGGAGCAGCGCCGCTGCCGCGTCGGTGCTGCCACCGCCGAGCCCGGCGGCCACCGGGATGCGCTTCTCGATCCGCGCGCGCCAGCCAGTAGGAACGGTCGCCCCGGCCCGCAGCGCAGCCGCCGCCACCGCCTCGACCGCCCGCGTCACGAGCGTGTCGTCCGGGAAGCCCTCGACCTCCACCCCGCTCGCCGCACCCGCCGGCGCCAGCTCGAGCGAGACCTCGTCGGCAAGGCTGATCCGCTGATAGAGCGTGACGACCTCGTGCTTGCCATCAGGCCGGGTCGGGCCGACGACGAGCGCGAGGTTGATCTTGGCGGGGGCCTGACGGACGGGCATCGGGCGGGACTCTAGAGCGCTGCTGCCGCTGCCGCGAGCGCCTGGTCGAGCGCCAGGAACTCCTCCGGGTCGAGCACCTCGGCGCGCACCTCGGGCCGCAGGCCGACGACGTCGAGCGCCGCCACGGCGGCAGCGCGGCTCGCCACGCCGCTCAGCTCGAGCGAGTTCGGCAGCGTCTTGCGGCGATGCGCGAACGCGCCCTCGACGACGCGCTTGACGCGACGCCAGTCGGCCGGCAGCGGCGTCGCCCGGTGGAACGCCACGAGCGCCGACTCGACGTTCGGGCGCGGCCGGAACACCTCGCGCGACACGGGATGGAAGCCGGTGCGCTCGCTGGCGAGGCGGATCAGCACCGAGACGGCACCGTAGGCCTTCGTCCCGGGCACCGCGAAGAAGCGGTCGGCGACCTCGCGCTGCACCATCACGCACCAGCTCTGCACCGACGGCAGGCCGTCGAGGCTCTCCACGACGATCGGCGTGGCAACGTTGTAGGGCAGGTTCGCCACCAGCTTGCCGGGCGCGGGCTGCAGCGCCGCCAGGTCGAGGCGCAGCGCATCGCCGTAGATGACCGTCACGTTCGGGTGCGGCGCGAGCGCAACGGCGAGCGGCTGCTCCAGCTTGTGGTCGAGCTCGACGGCGTGGACGCGGGCGACGCGGGCGGCCAGGTACACCGTGAGGGCGCCGAGGCCTGGCCCGATCTCGAGCACGACGTCCTCCGGCGCCAGGACGGCGAGGCGTTCGATCACGCGCAGGATGTTCTCGTCCACCAGGAAGTGCTGGCCGAAGTCCTTGTTGGCGATGTGGCGGGCCATGCTCTGCCGACCTACGCCGGCGCCGGCAGCCCGAAGGCGCGGGCGGCGTTCGCAGCGATCCGGGCAGCCAGCTCGTCGACGTCCTCGGCGCGCGCAGCCGCGAGCGCAGCCAGCGTGTGCATGACGTACGCCGGCTCGTTCTTCTTGCCGCGCACCGCCTGCGGCGCCAGGTACGGGCAGTCGGTCTCGGCCAGAATGCGGTCGGCCGGCACCGCGTAGGCGGCACGGCGCAGGTCGGCGGCCGCCGGGTAGCTGACATTGCCGGCGAAGGAGACGTAGAAGCCCTGCTCCAGCGCAAGCTCGAGCAGGCCAGGCGACGAGAAGCAGTGCAGCACCACGGTGCCCGGGTGGTCGCGCAGGTGCGCCGCGGTGTCGTCGTCGGCGGCCCGGGTGTGGATGACCACGGTCTTGCCAAGCTCGACGGCCAGGGCGAGCTGCGCCTCGAACAGCAGGTGCTGCCGGTCGTGCGGCGCGTAGTCGCGGAAGTAGTCGAGCCCGATCTCACCGAGCGCCGCGGCGCGCGGGTGCGCCAGCAGGTCGCGCAGCTCCTCGATCCGCTCCAGCTCGGTCGTCTCGACGCCGGCCCGGTGCGGATGGACGCCGACAACGGCCCAGACCCCGGGGATCGACTCGGCGAAGTCGAGCGCCAGGCGCGACCCTTCGAGGCTCGTCCCGACGGTCAGGATGCGCGACACACCGGCGGCGTTCGCCCGCGCGACGACCTCGCCCGGGGTGCCCTCACAGGCGTCGAGATGGGCGTGCGTGTCGATCACGGCAGGTATGGCAAGGACGGTCGGGGCTCGGGCGGCGGCGCCGCTCTAGCCTGCCGCCTCCATGCGCGCGAGCTCGTCGGCGATGACCTGCTCGGGGTCGAGCTTGGCGAACAGCGCCGAGGGCTGGCGCAGCGTCTGCCCCGCGGGCAGCGCGCTCGGCTCCCAGCCGCGCACCCAGCCGGTGTAGTCGCCGGTCAGGACGGTGTGCGTGACGCCGTCCTCCTCGGTGATGTCGCGGAACTCCAGCTCGCCGGCGATCGTCGTGTCGTAGCCGAGCAGCTCGTGCAGCTTCTGGCAGGAGAACGGCAGGATCGGCGTCAGCATGGTCTTCAGGCTGTCCACGCAGCGCAGCGCGACGTACATCACGGTGGCGGCGCGCTCGCGGTCGGTCTTCACGAGCGCCCAGGGGGCCATGTCCGACACGTACACGTTGACGAGGCTCGAGAGGCGCAGGATCTCCGAGAGGGCGCCACGGAAGCGCGCCGTCTCGATCAGCTCGCCCACGCTCGCAAAGCCCGCCTCGACAGCGCGGATCAGATCGCTGTCGGCCGGGTGGAGCGCGCCCGGCGTCGGCACCTCGCCGAAGTTCTTGAAGGTGCTCGTGAGCGTGCGGTTGACCAGGTTGCCCCAGTTGCCGACGAGCTCGTCGTTGTTGCGGCGCACGAACTCGGCCCACGTGAAGTCGGTGTCCTGCGTCTCGGGGCCGGCGGCAGTGAGGAAGAAGCGCAGCGCGTCGGCGTCGTAGCGGCTCAGGAAGTCGTTGACGTAGATCACGACCGAGCGCGACGAGCTGAACTTGCGGCCCTCCATCGTCAGGAACTCGCTGGCGACGATGTCGTAGGGCAGCTCGAGCTTCCGTCCCGCGCCGACCTCGCCGCCCTCGCCGTAGCCGAGCAGCATCGACGGCCAGATCACCGAGTGGAAGACGATGTTGTCCTTGCCCTGGAAGTAGTAGTGGCGCGCGTCAGGGCTCTGCCACCACTCGCGCCAGGCCTCCGGCGTGCCGCGGTTCGCGGCCCACTCGACGGCGGCGCTGAGGTAGCCGATGACAGCGTCGAACCAGACGTAGATCTTCTTGTCGTCGCGGTCGTCGTAGCCGTCCACCGGGATCGGCACGCCCCAGTCGAGGTCGCGCGTGATCGGGCGCGGCTTGATCTCGTCGAGCAGGCGCAGCGAGAAGTTGCGCACGTTGGGGCGCCAGTGGTCGCGCGTCTGGATCCACGCGATCAGCTGCTCGGCAAAGGCCGGCAGATCGAGGAAGAGGTGCTCGGTCTCGCGGAAGACGGGCGGCTCGCCGTCGATCTTCGAGCGCGGGCTCTTCAGCTCGATCGGGTCGAGCTGGCGCCCGCAGTTGTCGCACTGGTCGCCGCGGGCGTCCTCGTAGGCGCAGTGCGGGCACGTCCCCTCGATGTAGCGGTCGGGCAGCGTGTGCCCGGTGACCGACGAGAAGGCGCCCAGCTGCCGCTGCTCGTGGATGAAGCCCTTGGCGTGGAGCGTGCGGAAGAGGTCGCGCGTGACGCGGTAGTGGTTCGCGGTCGTCGTGCGCGTGAAGAGGTCGTACGAGAGGCCGAGGTTCTTGAGGTCGGTGCGGATGACCTCGTTGTTGCGGTCGGCGATCTGGCGGGCGGTGACGCCTGCCTTGTCGGCGGCGACCATCACCGGCGTGCCGTGCTCGTCGGTGCCGGAGACCATCAGCACGTCGCTGCCCTTCAGCCGGTGGTAGCGGGCGAAGATGTCGGCAGGGACGCCGAAGCCGGCGACGTGGCCGATGTGGCGCGGGCCGCTGGCGTACGGCCAGGCGACGGCGACGAGGATGCGCTGGGGGGAGTCGGGCACGAACCCATGATAGGAGGCGCGCTCCCCGACCCGTGCCGGGGAGCGCG
>CANNRA010000193.1 GCA_947507735.1 Actinomycetota bacterium | reverse complement strand
TGGGCCGGGCCCGTGGCGCTCGCCTACGCGGGGCTGGCCATCGGCATCGCGGTCGCGCTACCGCTGCACGGCCCCTTCACGCCGGCCGACCTGCCTGCCGCCGCCGACCACCTCGACCTCCTCCCCGGGCGCGTCGTCGCCATCGCGGGGAACACGCTGGGGACGGTCGCCGTCGTCGGTGTCGCCGTGTGGACGCTACGGCGGCGCCCGCTCGGCAACGCTCTGATCGTGGGTGCCGTCGCGCTCGCGGGCGCGGGCAGCGCCTTCAGCGGTCTGGGCGAGGCGGTGACCGGCGCCTTCCTCGCCGGCGGGGCGGCGCTGCTGTACCTCGGCGTGCGCGCCGAGCGCTAGTCGAAGCTCAGCTGGTTGCTGGCGGCAAGCACGTCCTGCCAGGCAGCGTCGGGATAGCCGTCGATCGCGATGAACGACGCGTCGCCGCCGCCCTCGCGCAGCGCCCGCGCCTTCGTGTACTCCGGCGAGTGGTAGAAGGCCTGCGCCTGCTCGAGCGACGGGAACTCGAGCACGACGATGCGGTCGCCCGACGGCGGCCCTTCCAGCGTCACGCTCTCGCCGCCGCGCACGAGGAAGCGGCCCCCGTGCTGCGCAACGATGCGCGGCGAGTGCAGCGTGTACTCGCGGTAGGCCTCCGGATTCTTCACGGCAACGCGGATGACGATGTAGGCAGGCACAGCGAGATGTCTACCACGTAACAGTCCGGGAATCCGCTCCCCAGCCCACCCGGCGACGCATACGATTGCCCGCATGAGCGCCCCCACTTCTGGCCCGGTCGTCACCACCACCGGCGTCACCCGCACGTACGGCAGCGGCACGAGCCTCGTCCAGGCGCTCCGCGGCATCACGCTCGAGATCCAGTCCGGCGGCCTCACGGCCATCATGGGCCCGTCCGGCTCCGGCAAGTCCACGCTGATGCACATCCTCGCGGGGCTCGACAAGCCGACAGCCGGCGAGGTCAGCCTCGGCGGCACGCGCATCGACAACCTGGGCGACAACGACCTGACGAAGCTGCGCCGCGAGCACATCGGCTTCGTCTTCCAGTTCTTCAACCTGCTGCCGATGCTGACGGCCGAGGAGAACATCACGCTGCCGCTGTCCATCGCCGGCAGGAAGATCGACAAGGCCGAGCTGGACACGCTGCTCAGCACGATCGGCCTGGCGGATCGCCGCAAGCACCGCCCCGCCGAGCTGTCGGGCGGCCAGCAGCAGCGCGTCGCCATCGCCCGCGCGCTCATGTCGAAGCCGACGGTGATCTTCGCCGACGAGCCGACCGGCAACCTCGACTCGCAGACGTCGATCGAGATCCTGACGCTGCTGCGCACCGCCGTCGACACGTACGGCCAGACGATCGTGATGGTCACGCACGACGCGAGCGCCGCCTCCCACGCCGACCGGGTGCTGTTCCTGGCCGACGGCGAGATCGTCAAGGAGATGAGCGGCGGCTCGCCGCGCGACATCCTCGCCGTGATGGAAGAGCTGTCGGCCCGATGACCTCCGTCGCCCTCAAGGCGCTCTGGGGCCGCAAGCTCCGCACCCTGCTGACGATGGTGGCGATCGTGCTCGGCGTCGCCACGGTCAGCGGCACCTACGTGCTGACCGACTCCATCTCGTCGGCGTTCAACTCGATCTTCCAGGGCATCTACCGCGGCACCGACGCCGCGATCACCGGCGTCTCGGCGCTCGGCGACTCGGGCGGCGCCGCCGACGTGCCGTCGTTCGACGCAGGCCTGCTGGACAAGGTGCAGCAGGTGAGCGGCGTCGCGGCCGCCATCGGCGGCGTCGGCGGCGAGGCGCACATCATCGGCAAGAACGGCAAGTCGATCACCTTCGGCGGCGCGCCGAACCTCGGCTTCTCGGTCGACCCGTCGCAGCCGCAGTTCAACTCGCTGACGCTCTCCAGGGGCGACTGGCCGCACGCGGGTGAGGTCGTGATCGACGTGGACACCGCCTCGAAGAAGCAGATCGAGGTCGGCAGCACCGTCCGCATCCAGGCACAGAACGATGCGGCGCCCTTCCGCGTGTCGGGCCTCGTCAAGTTCGGGGCAGCCGCCAGCCTGGGCGGCGCCACCCTCTCCGGCTTCGACCTGACCACCGCGCAGCAGCTGTTCGGCAAGGTCGGCCGGCTCGACCAGATCCGCGTGTCCGGCAAGAGCGGCGTCGCGCCGACCACCCTGATCGCCCGCATCCGGGCGATCCTGCCGCCGCAGACGCAGGTGAAGAGCGGCGAGGCACAGGCCGCCGCCGACTCGTCCGACACGCAGTCGTTCATCGGCTTCCTGCAGAAGTTCCTGCTGGCGTTCGGCGGCATCGCGCTGTTCGTGGGCGCGTTCGTCATCTCCAACGCGCTGTCGATCACGATCGCGCAGCGCACCCGCGAGTTCGCCACGCTGCGGACGATCGGGGCGTCGCGCCGCCAGGTGCTGCGCAGCGTGCTGATCGAGGCGACCGTGATCGGCGTGCTCGCCTCGGTGACCGGCCTCTTCGTCGGGCTCGGCCTCGCCAGGGGCCTCTTCTCGCTCTTCGACGCGGTCGGCTTCACGCTGCCCAACCAGGGCCTGACGCTGGAGACGCGCACCGTGATCGTGGCGCTCCTCGTCGGCATCCTCGTCACGGTGCTCGCGAGCCTCCGCCCCGCGTTCCGCGCCACCCGCGTCCCGCCGATCGCCGCCGTCCGCGAGGGCGCCGAGCTGCCGCCGGGCCGCTTCCACCGCTACCGGGCGCTCGGCTCGGGCGGGCTGACCGCGCTCGGCTTCGCGCTGCTGGCGCTCGGCCTGTTCGGTAACGGCCTCTCGACCTCGAAGATCCTCACCCTGATGGGCGTCGGCGCCGTGCTCGTCTTCCTCGGCGTCGCCATGTTCTCGTCGCATCTCGTGATCCCGCTCGCCCGCGTGCTGGGCGCGCCCGGGGCGCGTGTGGGTGGGGCAGCGGGCGTGCTCGCGCGGGAGAATGCCCAGCGCAATCCCCAGCGCACCGGCTCGACGGCGGCGGCGCTGATGATCGGCCTCGCCCTGGTGACGATGGTGGCGATGCTGGCCGCCGGCATCCGCGGCACGTTCAACAACGCCGTTGACGCGCTGTGGAGCACCGACTATGCCGTCACCGCCCAGAACAACTTCTCGCCGTTCCCGATCACGCTGGAGGAGCCGCTCAAGGCCGTCCCCGGCGTGACGAATGTGATCGGCGTGCGCATCGGCGACGGCAAGCTGCTGGGCAAGAAGCGCAGCGTGTCCGGCGTCGCTCCGGGCGCCTCGAAGGTGTTCACCGTGAAGTGGATCGCCGGCTCGGCCCAGACGATGGATGAGCTCGGCGCGGACGGCGCTTTCATCAGCAAGGGCTTCGCCAAGGAGCACAAGCTCGTGCAGGGCTCGGCGCTGTCGCTGCTCGTGCCGAGCGGCGAGCGGCAGACGCTGCGCGTCACCGGCATCTTCGACCCGCCTGCTGGCGGCTCGCCCTTCGGCACCGTCACGATCAGCTCGGCGACGTTCGAGCGGCTCTACCAGCAGCCCAAGGACATCTTCGTGTTCGTCAAGGTGGACGGTGGCGTCACGCCCGCCAACTCCGTGTCGCTGGAGAAGGCGCTGGGGGCCTTCCCGGACGCGAAGCTGCAGAACCAGGCCGAGTTCAAGAAGAACCAGGCGTCAGGTCTCAGCTCGATCCTGAACATCCTCTACGTGCTGCTCGCGCTGTCGGTCATCGTCAGCCTGTTCGGCATCGTCAACACGCTCGTGCTGACGGTGTTCGAGCGGACGCGCGAGATCGGCATGCTGCGCGCAATCGGCATGACGCGGCGGCAGGTGCGCCGGATGATCCGTTACGAGAGCATCATCACCGCCCTGATCGGGGCGGCGGTGGGCATCGCCCTCGGCATCGTGCTGGCCGTGCTGCTGATCGCCCGCGTCGACTTCATCACGCTGTCGTGGCCGATCGGCTCGCTGATCGCGTTCGCCGTGCTCGCCGTGATCGCCGGCCTCGTCGCGGCGATCCTGCCGGCCCGGCGTGCTTCGCGGCTGAACGTGCTCGAGGCGCTGCACTACGAGTAAGAGACGGCGGAGGGGCGCGGCGCCTGCCCGGCCCCGCCCCTCCCCCTGCCCCTGCCCC
>CANNRA010000192.1 GCA_947507735.1 Actinomycetota bacterium | reverse complement strand
TCGACCGTGAGGCCGGCGCGGAGCGCGTCAATCGTCATGCGCGTCTCGACGCCGAAGCCGGCGGCTACGGGAAAGCAGGCGGCGCGGGCGGCGGGCGAGAGCAGCCGCTGGCCGGAGAGCGGCTCCTGTGGCACGAAGGAGGTGGCCCGGGCGATCAGCTGCCGCGCGGTGCCCTTGGCAAGCCCGATGCCACCGCCGCTGCGCCGGGTGAAGGCGGCGATCGCGAGGTCGGCAGCGGAGGCGCAGAGCGGGCGCAGGTCGCCACGCAGGTCGGCGTCGCAGAGCAGCAGCGCGCCCAGTGGCGCTGCCTGCTCGGCGAGGCAGAGCGCCTGGCCCTTGCCGCGATGCGGCAGGCGCAGGACGGTGTGAGCGCCCGCCTGCTCGGCCTCGGTCGCGGTTGCATCGGTCGAGCCGTCGTCGGCGACGACGATCACCGCGCCCGGGAAGTGCTCGCGCAGGCGGCGCACCGTCAGGCCGATCCGGCCCTCCTCGTCGCGCGCGGCGACGAGCACCGCGACGGGCTCAGCCACCGTTAGCGGCGGGCACCGCCGCCGGGAGCGCCGGGACGATGCCGTCGCGCGCAGTCGCCGCGACGCCGTACGCGCCGCGCTCTGCCCCGGCGAGCAGCAGCACGAGGGCGGCACGGCCGGTGCGGTCGTCGATGTCGTCCACCGTCGACATGCCGGCTGCCGCGAACGGCTTGATCGCAGGGATCGCATCGCCCTTCTCGCCAACGCCGACGGTCGGCAGGCCGGCCCGCACGAGCCCGGCGTAGAGACCCGTCAGGAAGGTCGCGGTCGCGCCTGACTGCGGCCCGACGGAGCGCACGACGACAACGCCGTCGATCGGCTTGCGATCGTTGCCGACCCGCTCTTCGAGCAGCGTCGGCGCGAGCAGCTCGATCAGGGTGGAGCGCCCGCCCAGCGCCAGCTGCGTGCCGAAGTCGCGCCCGAGGTCGGCGAGCCCACCCGTGCCCCGGTACCCGGCGAGCGCCGGCCGCGCCGCGATAATCGTCGCGAGCTTCCTGGCGGCCAGCGGCACGCGGAGCGCGCGCAGGCGGGCGATCCCGGGCGCACCTCCGTCGGTGAGCGCTGTCTGCACCTCGGTACGCAGGCCTGCGTCGGCCGACCCGACGAACACCACCGCGATGCGCTTGCCCGCGAGCCGGCCCCCGACAACCGCGGGATACGCGCGCTCGATGAACGCCGACGCTGCCTTCTGACTGGCACTCAGTGTCGTGACGCGTGACTCCGCCGCCGACGCCCGCTCCTGCAGGTCGGTGATGCGCGCCTCCAGCAGCTGCCGCTCGCTGTCGCTGACGAAGCCGCGGCCGGACAGCCCGACGCCGATCAGGATGCCCACGATGAGGGCGACGAAGACGGCCGCGAGTGAGGCGACGTGGTAGCGAAGGTCGAACATCTAGAGGTCTGCCCCAGTCTGGCAGAGCGCGTACAGCCGCCTGAGGGCAACCTTCGGCAGCGACCGCGTGAAGCCGGCCAGCAGCGCGCCCTTGACGGTCAGCGTGGCCTGCGTCCGCGACTCGGAGAGCGGCGTCAGACGGAGGGTGCAATCGATCCGCTGGCCCGTGAGATGCCACGCGAAGAGGCGGTGCTCCTCGACCGCGCGCACCAGCAGCAGCTCCTGTGCCGCGGCCTTGCGGAACAGTCCGGGCCGCGGAATGCAGCGCACCTCCCAGCGGGCGTCCGCGGCCAGGCCGCGCCGGTCGGGGACGAGCGCAGCGATCCCCGGCCACCAGTCGGCGAGCAGGTACGGGTCGGTGGCGAAGCGCCAGGCGTCGGCCACCGGCGCGAGGATCACGGTCTCGGCGCTCGCCCGCATCAGAGCCCCAGCAGGTCGCGGACGCGGAGGAAGGCGAGCTCGATCAGGTGGCGCAGGCCGGGCGAGACGGCGATCGCAACGACGATCAGGCCGAGCCCCGCCAGGGCGAACGCGACAAGCGGCCCGAGCCCGGCGCGGCTGCTGACGAGGCGCGACACGCCCTTCGCGTCGACGAGCACCTCCCCCACCTTCAGGCGCGTGACGAACGTCGAGGACATGCCCTGGCGATTGCGCTCGAGGAACTCGATCAGGTTGAGATGCGTGCCGACCGCGACGATCAGCTCGGCGCCCTTCTCGAAGGCGAGCAGCAGGGCGATGTCCTCGGAGATGCCGGGAGCAGCAACCGTCGTGTAGGCGAGGTTGAGCGCCTCGAGCCGGGCGGCGCCGGGGGCCCGCCCGTCGGCGTAGGCGTGGACGAGCAGCTCGCGCGCCGCCCGCAGGGAGTCGTCGGACACCGAGTCCATGTCGCCGACGATCACATCGGGCGTGTAGCCGGCCTCGCACAGCGCGTCGGCGCCGCCGTCCACGGCGACCAGCACCGGCCGGAAGTCGCGGATGTACGGGCGCACGATGCGCAGGTCGTCGCGGAAGCCCGGGCCGCGGGCGATCACCAGGGCATGGCGGTCGCGGAAGCGCGTCGCGAGCGGCGGGAAGCCGATGTCGCCGGCGAGCAGATGCCCCTCGTCGCGGAGGTAGCGCATGGTGTTCTCGGCGAAGGCGGCGAGCGCCTCGGTCACTCGACCCTGCTGATCAGCGAGGGCGGCTTCCAGTTCGGGCACCGTCAGGACCTGACCCTCGCCCAGGCAGTCGGCGCCACGGTAGACCGCGCCGTCCCTCAGCGAGATCTCGTCGCCCTCGTTGAGCGCCTCGAAGAGCTGGGCGCCGGGTGCGTCGACAAGCGTGACGCCGCCGCGGACGAGCGCGAGCGGCCCCGGGTTCGGGTAGCGGCCGCTCTGCGACGGTGAGACGTTGATGACGGCACGGATGCCGGTTGCCAGCAGCTCCTCGGCCGAGACGCGATCGAGGTCGAGGTGGTCGATAACGGCGATGTCGCCGGGGACCAGCCGCTTGACGAGCTGCTTGGTGCGGCGGCCGAGCCGCGCCCGACCGCTGATCTCCGAGACGCTCACCGTTCGATCGAGGAGAGGAACTCGCGACCGCCGAGCATCCGCTCGAGCTCGTCGTGGCGCTGCACGTCGTCCAGGAGGCCGATGCGGGTGTGTGTGGGGTCGCCGGGGATCTTCTCGACGAGCAGGTGGGTGGTGGCGCGGCTCGCGATCTGCGGCAGGTGCGTGATCGTGATCACCTGGGCGCGCTCGGCGAGGCGGGCGAGCGTGTCGGCGACCTTGTTGGCGGTGACGCCGCCGATGCCGGCGTCGATCTCGTCGAAGACCATCGTCTCGCCACCGGCAACCGCCGCAATCGCCAGGGCGACGCGGGACAGCTCGCCGCCGGATGCCGTCTCGGCTGCCGGGGCGAACGGCAGGCCGGCGTTCGGCTGCACGAGGAAGGAGGCAGCGTCCCTGCCCGTGGGGCCGGCTGTGGCTGCTTCGAGCGAGACGGCGAGCTTCCCGTCGCCCATGCCGACGCCCTGCAGCTCGCTCGTCACGGCGGTGGCAAAGGTCGGCGCGGCCGCGGTGCGGGCGTCGCTAAGGGCCGTGGCGACGGCGGCGTAGGCCTGCTCTGCGGCCGCGAGCGCTGCAGCTGCGGCGGCTGCAGGATCGATGCCTCCTTCCAGCGTTTCGAGCTCGGTGCGGGCGACGGCTGCCCGCTCGAGCAGCTCGGCGGTGTCGGCGGCGCGGTAGCGGCGACGGGCCTGGTCATAGCGCTCGAGGTCGTCCTCGACGGCGTCGATCCGGCCGGGCTGTGCGTCCAGCGACTCGAGGTAGTCGCGCAGGTCGCTGGCGACGTCGCCGAGGCGAACATCGAGGTCGCGGAGCAGCTCTGCTGCGGCGCCCAGCTCGGGTGCGAGCTTCTCCACCGGCCCGAGCTCCCGCGCGGCGAGCGCGACGAGCGCTCGCGCTCCCTCGCCGTCCTCGGGTGCGAGCGCAGCTGCCGCTGCAGCGGTTGCCGAGACGAGCTCGGTGAGATGCCAGAGGCGGTCGCGCTCGGCGCGCAGCGACTCCTCTGCCTCGCGGGTCAGTCCTTCGGTGTCCTCGACGAGGGCGCGCAGGCCGGCGAGGCGCTCCTCCTCGCCGCGGGCGTCGCGGGCCAGCTCGTCAGCACGCTTGCGCGCTGCCTGCAGCGTGCGCCAGGCAGTGCGGGCCTCGCCGCGGCGGCGCTGCTGGGCGG